>JAHBVV010000037.1 GCA_019637335.1 Candidatus Hydrogenedentota bacterium
CAGGGACGGCAGGGACGGCAGGGACGGCAGGGACGGCAGGGACGGCAGGTGCGCCGGGGACGGCAGGTGCGCCGGGGATGGGGTGGGATTGCACGGGCAAGCCCTTGCGGGCTTGTCCGTGGCACACCTGGGGTGATGGGGACGGGGTGTGGCGATTTGTGGGGGCGTCGCCTGGTGGTCAGATTAGGACGAGGTTGTCGCGGTGGACGACTTCGTCGTAGAGTTTCTGGCCGAGGATGGCCTGGATTTCATGGCTCTGTCGGCCCATGATGCGCGCGACTTCGGCGCTGGAGTAGTTGACGAGGGCGCGGGCGATGAGTGCGCCGTGCTGGTCTCGGATTTCGACGGCGTCGCCGGCGCTGTAGTCGCCTGTGGATTGTGTGATGCCGGCGGAGAGGAGGCTTTTGCCGTGGGTGACGATGGCTTCGCGGGCACCGGGGTCGACGGTGATGGCTCCGTGGACGGTTCGCCCGAAGGCGATCCAGCGTTTGCGGTGGGGGAGGGCGCTTTCGCCGGGTTTGAAGAGGGTGCAGCGGGCGTCGCCATCGAGGACGCTGTGGATGATGTTGGGTGTGTGCCCGTTGGCGATGACGGTGGGTACGCCGGCGGCGACGGCGATGCGGGCGGCGACGATCTTGGTGCGCATGCCGCCGGTTCCGGTGAGGGTGCCGGCCCCGCCGGCGAATTGCTCGATTTCGGGGGTGATTTCTTCAACGACGGGGATGTGGGGGACGTCGGGGTTGGTCTGGGGGTTGCCGGCGTAGAGGCCGTCGATGTCGCTGAGGATGATGAAAAGGCCGGCGCCGAGCTTGGCGGAGATTTTGGCGGCGAGGGTGTCGTTGTCGCCGAAGCGGAGCTGGTCGACGGCGGTGGAGTCGTTTTCGTTGACGATGGGGATGATGGATTTCATCTGGAAGAGGTGCTGGATGGTGTTGCGCACGTTGAGGTAGCTTCCGCGCTCATCGAGGTCGCGTAGCGTGAGGAGGACCTGGGCGGTGTGGAGTCCCTCGCCGTAGGTCATGAAGAGGGTCTCGTAGTAGTGCATGAGGGTGGCCTGTCCGACGGCGGCGACGGCCTGTTTGTCGGGCAGGGCTTCGGGACGGCGGACCAGCTTGAGCGTGTTCATGCCGCAGCCGATGGCGCCGGAGGTGACGATGAGGACGCTGAGGGGGTGGGCCTCCTTGAGGCGGCAGATTTCCTTGACGACGGACTCCATGACCTGGCCTTCGAAGGCGCGGCGTCCGCTGAGGAGGCTGGTTCCGATTTTGATCACCAGGGTCTGGATGCTGTCGGGATCGAACTTCATGGATGCTCGGGTGCTCTGTGTGTGGTGTGGCGGCGCGGGCCGCCGGGAGACCGTTCCGGAGCGTGGCGCAGGCGCGCGGCGCGGGGCCGAATCACCGGCGGGAAGGCGCTATCTGGCGCGTCCGGGGCCGGTGTCGCGTTCCGTTGCGGGGCTTCGGGACGGGCGAGTAGTATGCGGCTTATTCCGGGTGATACTCAAGCTCCAGGTCGCCGATGAAGACGGATTGTCCGGCGTGGGCTCCGAGGCGTTTGAGTGCGCGGTAGATCCCCATTTTTTCGAGGACCTTCTGGAGGTGGGCGACGGCTTCGGGGTTGCCGAAGTCGGTCATGCGTACGGCGCGTATGGCGCGGTCGCCGGAGACGCGGAAGCCGCCGGCTTCCTTTTCGATGGTGAAGGGGGCCTCGTAGACGTACTCCCGCTCGGGCTCGGGCTCGGCGGGTTCGGCGAGATCGGCCTGGCGGGCGGCTTCGACGAGTCCCCAGAGGTGTTCGATGAGCGCGGGGATGCCTTCGCCGGTGGCTCCGGCAATGGGGAAGGCCCCGGGGAACTGATCGAGGAGATCGCCGAGGCGTTCGCGGTTTTCGGTGATGTCGATTTTGTTCAGGGCGATGGCGAATGGGCGCGCGGCGAAGACATCGCTGTATTGCTGGAGCTCGTTGCGGAGGGTTTCGAGCGTTTCGGCGGGGTCGGGGTCGCCGGTGTCGATGAGGAAGAGGAGGAGGCGGGTGCGCTCGATATGGCGGAGGAAATCGTGCCCCAGGCCTTTGCCGCCGGCGGCCCCTTCGATGATGCCGGGGATATCGGCGACGGTGAGCGAACGGTGGTCACTCAGGGGGACGACGCCGAGGTTGGGCGTGATGGTGGTGAAGGGGTAGGCGCCGATTTTGGGGCTTGCGGCGGAGATTGCCGAGAGGAGCGTGGATTTGCCGGCGTTTGGAAGCCCGACGAAGCCGACTTCGGCGATGAGCTTGAGTTCGAGGAGGTATTCGCGGTCTTCGCCGGGCTCGCCGCGTTCGGCGAATTTTGGGGCGCGGTTGGCGTTGGTGGCGAAGCGGGTGTTGCCCTTGCCGCCCTTGCCGCCGCGGGCGGCGACGAAGGCCTGGCCGTCCTCGGTGAGGTCGGCGAGGATGTCGCCGCTTTCGAGGTCGCGGATCATGGTGCCGAGGGGCACGGTGACTTCGAGGCTGGCCCCGCAGCGGCCGTGGAGGGTCTTACCCTTGCCGTGCACGCCGCGGTTTCCCTGCCATCGGGGGTGAAAGCGGATGTCGGTGAGGGAGGAGGCGCGTGCGGCGGCCACGAGGACGACATCGCCCCCGTTGCCCCCGTCGCCCCCGTCGGGGCCGCCGAGAGGCACATAGGCCTCCCGGCGGAAACTCACACAACCGTCGCCGCCACGGCCACCGATGACGCGAATCTTAACGCGATCTACAAACATGGCGGGCGGCGAAACACGCTGCTATTCAGCAGCGGGAACGATATCGACGCACTGGCGGCCCTTCTTGAAGAAGCGGAACTGCACGATGCCGTCGGTCAGGGCGAAGAGGGTGTGATCGTTGCCCAGCCCGCAGTTCTTGCCCGGTGCGAACTTGGTGCCGCGCTGGCGGACGATGATGTTGCCGGCGACGACCGACTGGCCGCCGTAGCGCTTTACGCCGAGGCGTTTGGACTGGCTGTCGCGCCCGTTGCGGGAGCTGCCGCCTGCTTTCTTGTGTGCCATCTGGGTAACCCTTCCTTATGCCTTGATTTCGCGAATGGTGATTTCGCTGAAGCTCTGGCGGTGTCCGTAGGTCCGCATGTAGTTTTTGCGGCGTTTCTTTTTGAAGACGCGGATTTTCTTGCGGCGTCCGGCCCCGGTGACTTCGGCGATGACGCGTGCCCCGCTGAGCGCGTCGGGCTCGGCGACGATGCCGTCTTCGTTGACGAGCAGGCAGACGTTATCGAGCTCGACGCTCTCGCCGACGGGGGTGTCCAGCTTTTCCACCCGGAGGCGGTCTCCCTGGGCGACCTTATACTGTTTGCCGCCCGTAACCACTACAGCGTACATGGGTATTCTCCGTTGTTTTTCTCGCTGCCGGCGGCTGCGCCCGCAGATAATCTCACTTAATTCGTCTCACGCGAACGGGCCTGGCCGCGCCGTTCAGGAATCTGAAAACTGCCGCGTGAAGGCCATGGCCGCCGCGCGCAACTCCGCGCTCGCCGAGAGTGACGCCAGGTAGCTCGACTTGGCGTTTCGCGGCGATGGCAGGTTCGTCGTCACGGTTTTGAGCCGCCCGAAGGCGCCTTCCGCGTCCACTTCGTGGCTGTTGCGGGTGGCGTTCGGGTCGGCGATCACGCAAACCTTGGTTTCTTCGGGCCCGATGCCGATGAGGCTGAGCGCTCCCGCGACGTTCACATTTGCGGGAAAGGCCTTGACCGCCTCCAGGGCGTTGCCCTCGAATACGACTTTCGGTTCCGTCAGATTTTCGATGTCGATATTGTTTTCAACGAGGTACGGCGCGCCGGCGAGCCCTTCCGGGGGCTTGCGCGTGGTCAGGGTGACCATGTGCAGGCCGCCTTCCATGGCGGCGCGAATTCCGTCGAGGCCGCAGAGGGCTCCGGACGGTATCCGTACCTGAATTCCGCTTTTCCGGGCCTGTTCGAGGACATCGGGTACGGCCATCAGGCCGCCGACGCTCATGATCAGGCAATCTTTGTGGTGTTTCATGGCGGCTTCGAGCACGGCCTGAACCGCGCCGCCGACCGCGCACTCGATGATGAAGTCGACCTCGGCGGCGAGTTCATCGAGCGAGCAGATTTTTGCGTTCAACTGGAAGGTGCGCAGGAGCACGCCGGCGCGTTCGGGCGCGACATCGTGCAGGGCCGCGATTTCGGCCGGTATCGTCCCTTTGTGGAGGGCGATGCAGATATCCGCGCCAATATTGCCACACCCGACCAAACCAACCTTCATCTTGGCCATGGTGTTCCTCTCGCTATTTCGTCGGCAGCCCGCCTCGACTACCGCGATTGCCGCCGGTTACAAAACGGGGCGGGGAAGGGGGTATGCGGCAGGCTTAACACATAAACCGCGAGATAGTAGCATGTGGCGGAAGGGCAAGTCAATGTTATGGCGATGTTTAGGGGGCCGCGGTTGGAAGGGGGGCTGGTGATTTGGGCGGCTTCGCCGCGTTGGACAGCCGGGACGGCCGTCCTACATTTTTCCGAGCAGATATGGGCGGCTTCGCCGCGTTGGACAGGCGGGACGGCCATTCCGCCTTCGGCGGACTTTGAGCCTGCGTTCTTCCGGGATGGCCGGGTTCCCGAGGGGGTGGATGATGGGGTTGAAAAAGAAACCGGGCGCCCTGGCGGTTGGCCGGGGCGCCCGGTGGTGGTGGCTGGTAAGCGCTAGTTGTTGACCTGGATGAACGCGTTTTCGGTGCGCGTTACGGAGAAGCGGACACCGGTAATGGCGTGGTCGAACTCGACGGTCAGGGAGACGTTGTAGAGTCCCGGGTCGAGGTAGCGGTGGGTCGGGTTTTCATCCGCGCTCACCACGCCGTCGCCGAAGGTCCAGAGGCGGCTGAGGATGGGCTCGCTGTTGCTGTCGTCCGACTGGTCGAAGAACTGGACCTGGCTTCTGACGGGCGCGATCCGCGGCAGGGCGCTGAATGCGGGGGTTGGCGGCACATCGACCGCGATTTCGCGGGTTGTTGTGTCGGAATTGGTTGGTGTGGTCACGGTGAGCGTTACGGTGTAGGTACCGGGATTCTGGTACTGGTGCAGCGGCTGGCGCTGGGTGCTGGAGTTGCCGTCACCGAAATTCCAGGCGTAGGAGAGGAGCGCCGGGTCCGTTTCGGTGCCGGGCACGGTCTCGTTCAGGAACTGGAGCTGGTCGGTGGTGAGCGCGCCGTCTTCGAGCACGTTTTCGCGGGGTTCATCCTCGTTGGTCTGGACGCTGAAGCCCGCGACGGGCGGATTGAAGACGACGGTCACGGCCTGGGAGGTGGAAACTTCCCGGGCGGGGGTGATTGCGGTGAGGGTCACGGTGAACGTTCCGGCCGTTGTGAAGCGGTGGGTGGGGTTCTGGGCCGTGCTGGTGTTGTTCGGGCTGTTTGGATCGCCGAAGTTCCAGAGATAGCTGGAGATCGGTTCGCTGCCCTGCAGGGTCATGTTGTTGAACTGTACGACATCGGGCGCGGCCGGATTCGGCACGTTGAAGGTGAAGGCCGGGGCCGGTCCCTGCACGACATTGATGTACGCGGTTTTCACGATGGTATCGGCGTTGTTGGACGGGGCGGTTGTGCGGACCGTCAGCGTCACGGTGTAGAAGCCGGGCGCGTTGTAGGTGTGTACGGGGTTGCGGCTGTTGCTCATATTGGCGGCGCCGCTGTCCGGATCGCCGAAGTTCCACAGCCACTGGTTGATCGGGATGGATTGTGGCGCGATGGATTGGTCGGTGAACTGGACCGGTTCGCCCACGTTCGGGTCGAGGCGGGATGCGCTGAATTCGGCCCGCGGTGGCATGAAGGAGACGTTTATGGTCTCGGTTGCGGTATCGGAACCGTGGGCGGTGACGACGGTGAGCCGTACAACCAGCTGGCCGGCGATATTGTAGGAATGGGAGGGGTTTTCCTCGGTGCTGCCGGCGCTCGAATCACCGAATTCCCAGATATACCCGGTAATGGGCGCGGATCCCGGCTCGGAGGTGTTGGTGAAGTTGACGGTTTCGAAGACGAACGGCGTACGGTCGCTGATTTCGAAGGATGCGGTGGGTGGCACGGTCACCACGGTGACAGTTTGGGTGTGCGTGTCGCTACCGTGGGCGGTGACGACATAGAGTGAGACTTCGTAATTGCCGCCGGTCTCGTAGGTGTGCGCGGGATTCTGCTGGCGGCTGGTGGCGCCATCGCCGAAGTCCCAGAACCATTGGAGGATTGGCGAGGAGCCGGGATCGGAGACATCGGAGAATCGCGCTTGCTGCAGGGCAATCGGGCGCGAGGGGTTGACGGCGATCCGGGCTTCCGGAGCCACTTTGCGCTGGACCACGATGAGGTTTGGCTTGGTGACGGTCTGGGAGGAATTGGCGGTATGCACGGTCAGGGAGACGGTGTAGATGCCGGCGGTCCGGTACTGGTGTATCGGGCGAAGGTCCTCGCTGGTCCGCCCGTCGCCGAAGTCCCAGACCACCCGTGTGATGGGCTCGGCGCCCGGTACGGAGAGGTTGGTGAAGGTGACGGTTTCGCCCTCGATGATGTTGGTTCTTGAGGCTTCAAAGTTTGTGGTCGGGGCGGGATTCCCGACGGTGATCCACGCCGCTTTCCGGGTGGTTTCCTCGGCGTTTGCGGTGGTCACGGTGAGGCTGACGCTGTAGAGGCCGGGTGTCGCGTAGACGTGTACGGGGTCGGTGGCGGTGCTGGTGTTTCCGTCGCCGAAGTCCCACAGGCGGGCGACGACATCACCGGCGGACTCGGTTTTCTCGCTGGCGTCGCGGAAGTTGACGGCCTGGCCGACATCGGGGCGCCGGTTGCTCGCGGTGAAATCAACCTGGAGCAGGTCCTCGGCGTATACGGTGAGCTTCTGGTCGGCGGCGCCTCCGGTGCGGATGATGATTTCGCCGCGGTTCACGCCGAGGAGCATGAGATTCCTGTCGACGCGGACGGGGACGAAAAGCCGGTTTACCGGCCCGAAACCCACGCAGTTGTCGCGGTTCTCGGTGCACAACTCCGGGATAATCCAGGGTTGGCTACTGGAGACGACGACGGGTTCCGCGGGCGAATTGGTGAGATTCCGGTGGACCTGGAATGTCAGCGCGTCCTCATCCGTCCCGAAATCGAGCACATTCGGCGTTAGAATCAGGGCGAGCCCGTTGTCTCCCTTCCACGGGCATCCGGCCAGCATGGCCGCTAGACAAACCACTAACGCTACGCGAGTTACACTACCCCGATCAGCAAACATGCAAAAGACTCCTTGCTTCCGCTATTCTATCGATAACGGATCCCTCTGGTCCCGTCAGGCATTACGGCTCATGTTGGCATCATGCCATTTTCACAGTTCCGTGTCAACAGTATATTCGATCCGGCCGATCGCCCAGATTGCCCGGTAGCTCCTCCATCATAGAGAAACGGCGCGGCGGATTGCACGTTTTCGCAACCGGGCTGGTATACTCTACGCAGCCTGGACGTTTCTGTTACCTCCACCCCCTGTAACAGGCCCGCCACATTCCAAGTGGATCAGCGGCTCGTGGACGGGCCCCTTTCTCCAATTTCCGCAGCCGCCACGGGCTCCCGGGAGTTGTTTTCCGGGTTCCGGCGGGTACGCGCCCGCGGCGTGAGACCGCGAGAAGGGGCTCCATCGTATGATTCAGAACGATCCGGGCCACTGGCGGCCATCCCCGCCGGTCATTTATTGCGGCGGGATCCGCGCAAGTTGTTTTTGGCGCGGCCGGGGCCACCTGGCGCCCGGCCCGAGACGTATAGTGAAAGGATACCGATTTCCAATGCACAAGGGACGTTATTGCCTGTGCGCCGCGGTTTTGATGTTGGCGGGGGCGGGGTGCAACCGTTCGGACGG
Source organism: Candidatus Hydrogenedentota bacterium (assembly GCA_019637335.1). NCBI lineage: Bacteria > Pseudomonadati > Candidatus Hydrogenedentota > Candidatus Hydrogenedentota bacterium. The sequence continues at coordinate 7,853 of JAHBVV010000037.1, forward strand.
GGGCAAAGTGAACGCCACTCAGGCGGCCGGCCCGGTGCGGACCGCATCGCTGGTGGAGGCATCGCACCCGGAGCGCCGGGACATATCCTCGTACCTCGAGGAGACCGGCATTGTGACGGCGGAGAGCCAGGTTGAGGTGCTGGCGAAGGGGACGGGGCATTGTCTGTTGGTGCGGGTGGAGGAGGGCGATCTGGTTTCGGACGGCGACGTGCTCGCGGAGCTCGACAAGGCGGAGATGGAGGCGCAGGTCCGGCAGTCCGAGGTGAATCTGGCGCAGCAGCGGATCGTGTATGAGCGAACGGAGAAGGGCCTTTCGCAGGGGATTTTCAGCCGCGCGGAACGCGACAATGCGCAGGCCAGTTATGAGCAGGCGAAGGCGACGCTGGAAATGCAGCGCGTGCAGCTTTCGTTCCTGACGATCCGCGCGCCAATCAGCGGTGTGGTGACCCGGCGGATGCTTCAGGAGGGGATGCTCGTATCGACGGGCATGCCGGTATTTAATATTGTTGACCCCAATTCCTTCATCCTCCCGATCAATGTGGCGGAGCGGTATATCCCGCGCCTGCGGGTGGGCCAGGAGGCCCGTGTGCGGATAGACTCGGTGGGGGACCGCCGTTTTCTGGCGCGGGTTCGCCGGATCAACCCGGGGGTGGATCCTCAGACGGGCACGGTAAAGGTGGTGCTTGAATTTGAGCGCGCGGATCACCCTTATCTTCGGGAGTCGGCCTTCGCGCGGTACAGCCTGGTGATGGAGACGCACGAAAACGCACTGGTGGTACCGAAGGACGCGATTGTGGAGGAGAATGCGCAGCGCCATGTAATGGTGGTGCGGAAGGCGCAGGCCGAGACGGGGGAAGCCGGGGCGGAGGGCGGTGGCGCATCGGGGCTGGAGGCGTCGCGTATCGCGGTGGAAACGGGGTTGGAGGATGCCTTCTACACAGAGATACTCTCTGGAATCGGCGAGGATGATCTGGTGATTACGCTGGGCCAGCAGACGGTCAAGGATGGTGAGCCGATCCGCGCGGGCAACCTGGAGGAGACGCTCGAATCCCGGGGCGCGCTCCCTGCGGGCGCGCTGCTGGACCAGGCCCGCGAGGATCGGCGTCAGATTGACGCGGCGGATTCCGGGGGTTCCCGGGCGGAAACGGACGCGCCGGACTCCTGATCGGCCGGGTGAAGGGTGCAACCGCATGACTCCGCGCCCGGAGCGGGCCGGGGAAACAGGATCGCCATGAGTGAACAAACGACGACGCCGGCGCAATACCGGCTTGCCATCCGGCGCCCGGTAACGACGGCGATGCTGTTCTTGACGCTGATTGTGTTCGGCGTCCGGTCTTACCAGCAGCTCCCGATCAACCTGATGCCGGATATCGACTATCCGACGCTGACGATCCGCACGGAATACGAGGGGGCGGCTCCGGAGGTGGTGGAGAACCTGGTCACGCGCCCGCTCGAAGAAATGCTGAGCATTGTGGGCGGCCTGGTGGAAATCAGCAGCGTGTCCTCGCCGGGGCTTTCGGAGATCATCCTGGAGTTTACGTGGGGCACGGACATGAACGTTGCGCAGCAGGATGTTCGCGATCGGCTGGACCTGTTCGACGCCCCCCAGGAACTGACCGAGAAGCCGGTAATACTGCGGTATGATCCCACGCTGGACCCGGTAATGCAGGCCGCGATCACCACGCCACCGGGGACGGCTCCGGGCAGCGAGCGTGAGAAGCAGCTGCTGACCGAAATCCGCGATACGACGGAGCGCCACCTCAAGAGCGATCTTGAAGCGAAGGCGGGCATTGCGCAGGTGCTGGTGAAGGGCGGCCAGGAGGCGGAGGTGCAGGTACTGGTGGACCCGCAGCGCGCGAAGGGTCTGGGCCTGACGATGGAGATGATCGGGAACAGCCTTGCCCAGCAGAACATCAGCCGATCGAGCGGCATCTTGAAGGAGGGCAAGTCCGAATTCCTGGTGCGGACGTACAACGAATTCGAGACGGTGGACGAGATCCGGGAGGCGCTGGTGACGTCGGTGACGGGGAGCCCGGTCCGTCTGGGGGACATTGCGCAGGTATTCATGGGTACGAAGGATGTGGAGACGATCGTCCGGGTCAATGGCCGGGAGGCGGTGGGTCTCGAGATCTACAAGGAGGGGGACGCGAACACGGTTTACGTTTGCAATCTGGTCAAGGATCTGCTGGGGTTCGAGCGGGATCGCGGCATGATCGATCGGATCAAGGAGAAGATTCAGGAGCGCGCCCGCGAGGCGCAGTCCGCGCGCGGCGGCAAGCCGGCGCCGGTGCAGCTTGCGGACATCACGCTGTTGGACGAGCTTCCGAAGGGAATTGAGCTGGTGCTCATCAGCGATCAGTCCCGCTTTATCCAGGGATCGATCGACGAGGTCAAGCAGGCGACCATAGCGGGTGGCCTGCTTGCGCTTATGGTGCTTTTCGTGTTTCTGCGCGAGATGAAGAGCACGCTCATTATCGGGGTGGCGATCCCGATCTCGGTAATTGCGACGTTTATCCCGCTTTTCATGCGGGACATTTCGCTGAATATCATGTCGCTGGGCGGGCTTGCGCTTGGGGTGGGGATGCTTGTCGACAACTCGATTGTGGTGCTGGAGAGCATCTTTCGATGCCGCGAGGAGGGGGATGGGGTGGTCGACGCGGCGGAGCGCGGCACCCGGGAGGTTTCGAGCGCGGTTACGGCTTCCACGCTTACGACGGTGTGTGTGTTCATGCCGATCGCCTTTGTCGAGGGCATTGCCGGGCAGCTTTTTGGCGACATGGCGCTCACGGTGACGTTTTCCCTGCTCGCGTCCCTGCTGACGGCGCTTTATTTTATACCGCTGGTTGTGTCCCGGCGGGGATTGCAGGCGGGGCCGGGTGGCTCCCACGTTTTCTGGGCGCTTCGCGCGTACCACGCGCTGCGTGACGAAGGGCGGGGCCGGGTGGCCTCCGCCCTTGGGACTCCGGGCCGCGGCGCGGGATATGCGCTGGCCGCGCTGCGCCACCATACCCGGGAGAGCATGCGCCCGGCGGCGGGCCTGATCGGCCAGTGGCGGCGCGGCGCGGGCGGGAAGGCGCTTTGCGCGGTGGTGCTGCCGCTGGTGCTCCCGCTGATCCTCGTGTTGCTGGTTTGCCAGTTGCTGCTTTCGTTTCTTGCCGCGATAGGGATTACCTTTCTCTTCCTATGGGCCGCGTGCCTTCTTGCGGTGTTTCTGGGGGTTCGTACGGCGATGCGGCTGTTGCTTTGGGCTCCGCTGCGTGTATTCGATCTTGGGTACAATGGGCTGCGGGGGGCTTACGCGACGTTGCTCACCTTCGCCCTGCCGTTCAGCCCGGCCGTCATTCTCCTGGTGCTTGGCGTGGCGGTTCACGCCGGCTACACGGCCACGGAGCTCGGGGGGGAGCTGATTCCCCCGATGAAACAGGGCGAGTTCATGGTCCGGCTGGAGATGCGTGCGGGAACCCGTATTGAGGAGACGGAGTTGCGGGCCGCGCGTTTCGAGGAGATAATCCGGTCGAATCCGAATGTTGATCGTGTTACCGTGGAGGTGGGGGAAGAGCGGTCGCGCGGGGGGTCGGATCGGGGGGAGAACGTGGCTGAATTCACGGTGTTGCTGAAGGATCCCAAGCGGCTTGCGCTCGTGCAGGACGAAATCATCGAGACGCTCCGTGACGCGCTTCAACCGGGCCCGAACGAGGAGATCACGTTTCAGTTGCCGTCGTTGTTCAGTTTCAAGACGGCGATCGAGCTTCAGATCGTGGGCGACGACTTGCAGCAACTGCGCGCGATCGGGGAGGAGGCGCTGGCGCATGTGGCGCGGGTTCCGGGCGTAACGGACGCGGAGCTGAGCGTGAAGCCGGGGTATCCGGAGATCATCATCTCGCCGGATCGCCCGCTTCTTGCGGCGCGGGGGATGTCGACGGCGGAAGTGGCCGCCCGCGTGTATTCGGAGTTGCAGGGCGACGTGCCCACGCGGTTCAGCGTCGCGGGCGAGAAGATAGACATCCGCGTGCGCTCCGACAAGTCCTTCCTGGGGAGCCGGAAGGAACTTGAGTGGTTGAATTTGCAGTCGGCGGCGTCTCCGGTACCGCTTGCGAGCGTGACGAATATCCAGATTCAGGAGGGGCCGAGCGAGATCCGGCGCGTTGGGCAGCGCCGGACGGTGGTGATCACGGCGAATATTGACGGGCGCGACCTTGCGGCGGTGTCGCGGGACATACTGGCTTCGGTGGAGCCGCTTCCCCGTCCGCAGGGCTATTTTTTCGAGCTGGGCGGGCAGAACCGGGAGCTTGAGACGTCGTACGCGAGCCTGAAGTTTGCGCTGGCGCTGGCCATATTTCTGGTGTACGTGGTGATGGCGTGCCAGTTCGAGTCGATCTGGCATCCGGCGCTTGTCATGTTCAGCGTGCCCCTGGCCTTTATCGGGGTGATTTACGCGCTGCTGTGGTCGGGGATCGACCTGAGCATCATGGTCTTCCTGGGCGGCATAATTCTGGCGGGGATTGTGGTGAACAACGCGATCGTGCTGGTGGACTACATCAACCAGCTGCGGCGCCGCGGCCGGACGCGGGCGGAGGCGATTGTCGAAGCGAGCACGGTGCGGCTTCGCCCGATCTTGATGACCACGATAACGACGGTGCTGGGGCTGCTGCCGATGGTGGCGGCGTCGGGCGAGGGCGCGGAAATGCGGCGCCCGATGGCGATGACGGTGATGTCGGGGCTGACGTCGGCGACCCTGCTTACGCTGATCATCATCCCCATGGTGTATTACCTGTTTGGCGGGCGCGATCCCCGGCCCGAGCTGGAAGAGGCGGAAGAGCAGTGAAGTATTCGCTACCCGCGTTCGCGCTCAAGCGGCCCGTGACGGTCACCATGCTTACGGCGAGCATGGTGCTTCTGGGGGTAATTGCGGCCTACCGTATACCGCTGGAGTTTTTGCCGGACGTTGAGCCATCTTTCCTCGGTGTGATCGTGCCGTACCCCGGGGCGACGCCTGCGCAGGTGGAGCAGCAGATCGCGATACCGGTCGAGGGCGAGTTTCGGACGGTGCCGGGGCTGTCGAGCATCCGGACGATATCCGACAGCAACGGCTGCTTTGTGAGCATGCTTTTTAATGCCGAGACGGATATGGGGCTGGCCGCCGCGGAGGTGCGCGATCGGATCGAGCGGCTGAAGCTGGTCCTTCCGGACGACGTGGACAACATCCAGATCCAGCGTTTCAGTTCGCAGGCGATTCCGGTGATGGCGTTTGGGCTGTTCCGGCCCGGCGGGGACGCCGCTTTCGTGGAGTTGCTGCGCCGGGTGATGGAGCCCCGCCTTCGCCGCCTGGACGGGGTTGCGGATGTGGAACTGCGCTCTTCCAGCCCGGAGAAGGAGGTTGTGATCGAGTTCGAGCAGGATTACCTCCGGAATCTCAACCTCGGCCTGTTCGATTTGATTTTGACGCTTCGTGACAGCAGCCTGAATGTTTCCGTTGGCGAGCTGGTGGACGGCGATCGCAAGTACATCGTTCGCGTCGTGGGCGAGTACAACCGGCTCAGCGAACTTGGGGAGCTGACGGTCACTCCGGGCGGGAAGCGCCTGAAGGATATTGCCGACATCCGCTATGCGACGCGCACGGATACGCTGCACGTGTCGTTGGACGGGCAGGGCGGGGCGCTGGTGCTGATCACGAAGGAATCCGAGGCCAATACCGTGTCGACGTGCCGGCTGGTTCGGGAGGAGATGGAGCGGATCATGGCGCTGGAGGACTTCGAGGGGGTGGGGAAGAAGACGTTTTTCGATCAGTCGGAGTACATCACGAGCGCGCTTGAGAATCTTTTCAAGGAGGGGATTTACGGCGGCGCGATGGCGCTCATCGTGCTCTTTGTGTTCCTGCACCGTTTGCTCCCGACGGTCGTCGTGGCGCTGATGATTCCGACATCGCTGGTCGTCGCGCTGGTGTTCATGTTTTTCGCGGGCATTACGCTGAACATGATCACGATGGTCTCGCTGATCATTGTGGTCGGGATGCTGGTGGACAACGCGATCGTGGTGGTGGAGAATATCATCCGCCACCGCAATCTCGGGGAAAGCCCGGTTGCGAGCGCGCGCCGGGGCGCCCAGGAAGTGGGGCTGGCGATTCTCGCGGCGACCACCACCACGTGGGTTGTATTCGTTCCGATGTATTACATGGATACCGGCACGATGTCGGTGTTCATGCGGCAGCTCGGGCTTCCGCTGATCGTGGCGCTTGGGGGCAGCCTGGTGCTTTCGCTGACGGTGGTTCCGCTTGTGATGACGCGGCTGGGCGCCCGGGACCCCTTCGACTTCATGCGGGTGATGCACGGGGAGGTGCGGCCCCGCGGCCGAATCTTTCGCGTGCTCCGCCGGCTCGGCAGTTTCCACCTGGTGGATCGGATCATCGGGGCCTACGGCGCCACGTTGCGTCTGGCGCTTTCCAACCGGCTCGCGGCGTTGCTCCTGCTTGCCGCTCTGGGGGCGGTGACGTACCTGATACCGTTCAAGAACGTGGGGATGCGGGGCATGCCGAAGCTGGACACGCGCGAGGTGGCGATCAACGTACGCCTCGACCAGAGCTACGACATGGAGCGGGCCACCCGGCTTTTCACGGCGTTCGAGGACCAGCTCAACCGGCGGCGCGACGAGCTCGGGATCAAGAACATCATGACGTTCTTTTCCGCAAATGAAGGGAACATGAACCTGTACCTTTACACGGAAGAGGACGGCCCCATCGGGAAGAATCCGCCTTACACGACCGACGAGGTGCGCGAGATTGTATCGGTGCTCCTCGGGAAGCGTATGCCGGGCGCGGAAATCCAGTATGTCGTCACCGACACCGGGAATACGGGCGAGGGGGAATCGGTCCGGATGTATGTACACGGGGACGATCGGGAACGCCTTGAGTTCTACGCGCAACGCTTTCTGGAGCGGGTGGAGCGGCTGCCTTCGGTGAGCGATGTGAAAACGGACCTGGAGAACGAGCGGAACGAGATCCAGATCCGAATTGACGGCCCGCTTGCGGAGCAGTATGGCGTGAGCGCGCAGGCCATCGCGCTGACGGCGGACGCGGCGATGCGCGGTGCGCGCCTCCCCTTCATGAAGCAGGGGAACCGGGAGATCCCGGTGTGGGCGCAGTTTCGGGAAGAGGACCGCAAGTCACGGTCGAACCTGGACAAGGTATCGGTGCTTGGGGCGAGCGGCGAGCTGGTGCCGCTGAACCGCCTGGTGGACTTTTCCAAGATGAAGACGGCGGCCTCGATCCACCGCTTCAACGGGAAGAATGTAATTCGCATCACGGCGCAGGCGGATTCGGAGGATCTGGGCGGCATCCGGCGGGATCTCGCGGAGGCTATCAATGACTACCCGCTGCCGCCGGGGTACTACATCGATTTCGGGGATTCCCTGCGCGAGGTGGGCGAGAACATGGCGAACTTCACGAGCACGATGATCATGGCGCTGATCCTGATTTACCTCGTCATGAGCGCGCTCTTCGAGTCGGTGTTTTTCCCGATGTCAATCCTGACGTCGGTGCCGCTGGCGCTTGGCGGCGCGGTTTGGATGCTCTACGGGATGGGTTCGCAGTTCGACAGCGTGACGCTGATCGGTTGCATTCTCATGGCCGGGGTCATTGTGAACAACGGGATTGTGATTGTCGATCACATCAACACGGTGCGCAAGTCCGAGCGGTCCTTGACGGACGCCATCGTGCGTGCGGGCGGCGATCGCTTCCGCCCGGTGATGATGACGGCGCTTACGACGATCCTGGGGCTTGTGCCGCTTGCGTTTATGACGACGGGCAGCGCGGCGACATTCGCGGGGTTGGGCCAGGCGCTGATAGGGGGGCTTACGGCGGGGACGGTGCTGACGCTGGTGATCGTGCCGGTGTTTTACAGCATCATCGACGAGTTCCAGGGCTGGTTCCTGCGCTTCATCGGGGGTTTCAAGCGGCGCGTCGCGCCCGCGGCGGAGGGCGCCGGGGAGGGGTGATCGCGCCCTATGAAGCGGCCGCCATGGCGCGCTCGGGGTGCCGGAGATCCTCATCATATGCGGCGAGATCCGCCTCGATTTTGGCGATCTTTTCGGCCCGCGCGATCATATCCTCCCGGTAGCGCTTGAGGAAGTAGCCGATGGTTTCCACGCGGATCTTGATGGCTCCGGCGGGCTTGTTCTCGTCGATGTCCTTGAAGTAGAAGAAGGGCGTGCCGGAGTTTTCGACGATTTCCTCGATCACGGTGTAGATGGGGGCGTCGTGGCCGCACTTGAAGTTGCTCAGTTCGAGGGCGACGAGGTTGGGGTGGCGGGCGACATATTTCGCGGCCCATACCTTGCGGGAGGTGTTTTCCGAGTAGCTGTTTTTCCAGACATCGGCGATATCGAAGCCGCTGTCGATTTCGCCGCGGGCGATTTCGTCGCCGAAGAGGCGATCGATGATGTCGCTGTCGATGGGAAGGCTGTCCTGGGTGAAGACGGGGTAGCCGAGCTTCTGGAACTCGTCCATGATTTCGTGGTTGATGCCGGGGTCGTTGTGGTAGGGGCGCGCGAGCAGGACGATGCCGAGGCGCTGTTCGCGCTCGAGGGTGTCGAGCATGGCGCGGGCCTCGTCCCGCCGGGCCTGGTAGAAATCGGCCAGGGCCTTCAGGCCGGCGTCGGTGGCGCGGCGTGCTTCGGGCATGGAGAGCCCGAGTTCCGCGCCCCAGTCCTCGTACATTTGCTTTGCGCAGAGGGCGGGATTGTCCATGTTCAGGAAGGTCTTCTTGTAGACGATGCCCTTTTCCGCGAAGAGGTCGCGCTCCTTGATGAAGGCGGCGTGCACGGCTTCCGGGGTAGCGGTGACGGTGGGGCAGGCGCGGCTTCCGAGGATGTTTTCCAGCCAGGTGGGGAAGGAGTCGACCATCGGGAAGAGGATGTAATCCAAGGGTTTCTTCGGGGTGTGCTTGTGGTAGAGCAGGTTGTGGACGTGGGGTATGCCGACCTTGCTGGGGAAGCAGGGGTCGATGGAACCGCGCTTGGCGCCTTCCTTGTAGAGCCCTTCGCTGGTGAAGTCGGACCAGACGAGGTTGCGATCGCGGATGCCGAGGCTCTGGAAGAAGGCCATGAAGAAGGGGGCCTGGGAGTACATGTTGAGGGCTTTGGGCATGCCGATGCGTATGCTCCCGCGGCGATCCATGGCGGCGCGGCGGGCCTGGATGGCCGCGCGCCGGCGGCCGCGCGCGTACCATCGGGCGGCGGGCGGCGGGTCGGCCAGGTTTTCCACGGTGACCGGCATGAAGGCCTTCACCGCGGAGCGATCGACGAGGTTGGGGTATTTTTCCTTCAGGGTGTCGAGCCCCTTCTTGATCTGTTTCATGTCGTTGACGTCTTCGACCGTGCCCTTTTCGCAGGTGGCGATGATGAGGCGCTGTTCGTCTTCCGCCAGGGGGACTTTCGACTCGAAATCCGGGGACTTTTTCTCCTCCTCGCTCGCGCCGCGCTTCATCCGCGTGTGACTCACGGTTGAGGAGTTGAACTTCATCGTGTTCGCGTCGAGCGCGATGTTTGCGGCTTCCTTCGAGGCCGCGGACTTTACATCGATGAAGGTGCGGAGGCAGTTGTTCTTGCAGAAGTAGCAGCGCGTGTTCTCGTCGCGCGTGGTGCGGTATTCGATGGTGTGGACGGCGCCCATGCCGATGAAAGTGGTGTTGCGCCTGCGCTCGTTGTGGAGGCGGTGGGCCTCGAAGGCGGCTCCGATCGCACCGGACTCGCCGCAGTGCTTGTGCACGATGACGCGGGGATCGATGCCGGTGCCGTGGAAGCGGCTGGTGATGAAGTCGGCCTGCGCCTTCACGGCGGCCATATTGTTCTGGGTGCCGCCCTGGAGGACGAAGGTGCTGCCGAGCTTGGGGAGGTTGGGGATCTGGGAGACGTAGAGCCAGATGTTCTTCGGGAGGACGTCGGCGAGTCCGGCCATGATCTCGGGGGCCTGCCAGCCCTGGCGCTGGAAGTCGACGATGTCGGACTGCATGAATACGGCGCATCCGTAGCCGAATTCCGGCATGGCCTCGGCCTGGAAGGCCACATCCGCGTAGCGCCGTACGTCCACGCCGAAATCCTGGGCGGTGCTCTGGAGGAAGTAGCCGTTGCCCGCCGAACACTGCGTGTTGAGCTTGAAATCCTTGACGGCTCCGTTGCGCAGGATAATGACCTTGATGTCCTGGCCGCCCACGTCGCAGATGACGTCGGCGTCGGGGTAGAAGTGGAGGCCGCTTTGCGTGTGCGCCACGGTTTCGACGAGCGCGACGTCGGCGTTGAGCACGTCCTTCAGGACGTCCTTGGCGTAGCCGGTTGTGCCGACGCCGAGGACTTTCAGCTTGCAGCCCTGATCGTGGATTTTGGCTTCGAGCTGGGCGAGGACGTCCATCGTGTCTTCGATGGGGTTGCCGTTGGAGAGCTGGTAGACCTTGGCGAGGATTTCCTTGTCGCGTCCGATGAGGACGGCCTTGGTGCTGGTGGAGCCGCCGTCGATGCCGATGTAGCCCTCGACTTCCGAGCCGGGCGCGAAGGCGGCGGGCTCCCAGGGCTCGACGGTGTAGCGCGCGTAGAAGCCGTCCAGCTCCTCGGAGGTTTTCACGAGGCCGGTGCGTCCGGCGGCTTTCTTTTCCTCGACACGACCGACGTCGAGATACCACCGCAACTGATCCGTTCCCTGGTAGGCGCCGGTGTTCGCGTCGTCCTCGATTTCGGACTTGCCGAACTCGACGGCGCCGATGGCCGCGAAGTACTGGGCATTTTCCGGGACCTTCACCAACTCTTCGAGGGGGCGGTCGGGAACGGGGACATTGCGCTCTTTCCAGATCTGGGGGATGTTGTGGCGCCAGCATTCGGCCATGCCCTTGACGTAGCAGTTGGGTCCGCCGAGGAGGAGGACATTGGGCAGGAGGGTGTGGCCGCGCGTGAGGACGGAGAGGTTCTGCTGGATGATGGACTCGAAGAGGGAGGCCATGAGTTCTTCGCGCGGGACGCCCTGCTTCTGGAGACCGTTGATGTCGGTTTCCGCGAAGACGCCGCACTTGCCGGCGACGGGGTGGAGCTTGTGGCCGACATAGCCCATCTGGCAGAGCTTTTCGGCGGGGATCTTGAGCTTGGCGTTGATCTTGTCGATGACCGCGCCTGTGCCGCCGGCGCATTTGTCGTTCATCGAGGGGATCTTCTTTTTGGAGCCGTTATCTTCGTTTTCCTTGAAGACGATGATTTTCGCGTCCTGGCCGCCCAGTTCGACGACGCTCATGACGTCGGGGTAGAGCTTTTCGACGGCGAGCGAGACAGCGTTGACTTCCTGTACGAAGCGCGCGCCGATGTGGCGCCCGACGCCGGCGCCGCCGGAGCCGGTGATGAAGACGCGGACGGCGTTGTGGGGCACGCCGGGCAGCGCCGCGCAGGCGGCCTGGAGCAGCTCAAGGCATTTCTCGGGCTGTTTGGTCTCGTGGCGCTGGTAGTCCTTCCAGAGGATTTCGTCGGTCTCGGGGTCGACCAGAACGGCCTTCACGGTGGTGCTGCCGACATCGAGGCCCATGAGGAGTCCCTGGGGGTAGCGTTCCGTGCCCTGGAACGGCGTGAATTCGCGGCGTGGGGCGCGGACCTGGGGGAGTTCCGCGGGTTTGGTTGCGCAGCCGCAATTGCCGCCGGACGAGCAGGAGGATTTGGGGAGTTCGGCGGGCGCGGCGGTGGCCGTGCCGCAGCTGCCTGTGCCGCAACTGCTGGAGCTGGTGGATGTGCTGCAACAACCCATGGGATCGATTCCTTGATTCGCGTAGTGACCGACGCGGTCGTGGAGGACCGCTTGTGTGGTTTGTCGTGTTTTACAGGGACAGCAGGGACGTCAGGGACAGCAGGGACGCATGCACCGGGCCGTCTCCGAGGCGTCCCGGTGGCGCGACCGCTCGCCTACACCACCGCCCGCGTTGCCGCGCCTTCCCGATCCACCTTCCATGCCCTGTCTTCCGCCATCCGTTCGCCGACATAGAGCACGAAATTGGCGGCGCGTCCGACGACGCCTTCGTAGTGCGGGAGTTTCTGGAAGGGCTTGCGGAAGTCGGGGTGGGCTTCGACGTAGGCGCGGATCTGGTCGATGGTGTAGCCGGAGCGTTTTACGCAGGCCTGGAACTCCTGTTTGGACTTGAGCTTGGCCTCACCGAGGGCCATCTGCGCGCGGCTGTGGGCGTTGACGTCGCCCTCGCCGGAGGTTTCGATGGGGATGAAGATCATGTCGGAGAAATGGGTGGTGACGGCGGCCTGGGCGCCGTCGGACTGTGCGGAGGGCATGCATCCGAAGGGCTTGAGGCTCATGACCATGTGGGCGAGGCTCTTGTTGGCGTAGTAGATGTTTTTGGCGACTTCGAGGTGGCCTTCGCCGCCGGCGGCCTTGCTGTTGTAGTAGGGGTGGCCCATGCGCTGGAGTTCGAGCTGGCAGACCTGCCGGTGGGCCGTGCCGCCGAGGGCCTTGCGGAGGCGCTCGTACTCGCGGTCGAGGAAGCGGCGGGCGATTTCGATTCGGGCGAGCTTCCAGCGGTTCCGAAGCCTGCCGCGGAGCGCGCCGAAGGGGCCTTTGGGATCTTCGAGACCCGCCTGGTCGGCGATTTTTCCGCGCGCCTGGTTGATGAGGTAGTTGATCCAGGTGGTGATGGTTTCCACGAGGACTTCGGCTCCCTGGGCTTCCAGGAATTCGAACATGTGGAAGTTGCCGTCGCCCTCGGTGGTCTGGGCCCAGAATTCGCCGGTGACTTTGCAGACGGGTCTGGGGCGGGTGAAGTCGACTTCGACGTTTTCGGCGATAATCCGGCAGGCCTCCGCCATGGTCTGGACGTAGAAGGGCTCCCAGCGTTGCTGCAGGATGCGGAGGCCGTCCTTTTCGCGGAGGCTTTTCGGCAGGCGCTTCCACCAGGCGGGCGCCGCGCCGATGCGATCGTTGGCGGTCTGGAAGGCGTCACAGATGTGATCCAGGGCGCGGTCGAAGGCGCGGTTGACCTGGCCGGGCTCGGCTTCGTAGGGCCGGAGCTGGTAGGCGACTTCGTTGAGGAGGTCGCCCATGACGATGGCGTTGAGGAGGCGCAGCGCGAAGGCCGCGTTGAACTCGAGCCCCTGTTCTTCGCCGACGGCCTGCTTGAGGCCGCCCTGTTGCTGGAAGAGGATAACGCGGAAGCCATCGAAGCCGCTGTTGCGGAGGGCGAGCCGGTATTCGGCTTCGTACATGCCGAATCGGCAGGGGCCGCAGCTTCCGGCGGTGACGAAGATGTAGTCGCGGAGAATGGCTTCGGTGGCGATGCCCTGGCGGTCGCGCAGATCCTTGAGGTAATTCACGAGGGCGCCCACGGTGAAGTAGGTGGGATTGCACTGGCCGTTGTTGCCGTATTCCTTGCCCGCCTGGAAGTCGGCCTTGCGCGGGGTGGGGATCACGGACATCCGGTAGCCCAGGGAGGTGAACGCGGCGTGGATGAGGCGCTCGTGCCGGAGGGTGAGGCCGCCATAGAGGATGGTCGTGGTGTCCCGCTCGGCTTTGGTGAAGGGGCGCTCCCCGGGGCGCTTGAAATGTTTACGCTTGTCGAGGTCGAGGCCCGCTTCGGCATAGCGGCGGCGGCGCTCCTTTTCGATTTCGAGGGCTATCGCGTCCGCGGTCGGGGCGCTCCCGGCGTAGTTGATCGTTTCCATGGCGTGATACCCCTCCTGCGTTGGAATCTGGCGACTGTCATTGTGCGCGGACAGGGCTGCCGGCGTGTGCGCGCGCGGTAGACCCGCCTGGCCTTGCCGTCTCCGGAGTAGCCCGCTCCGGGCGACGAGCGCGCGTTGCCGCCTGTCAACAGTTTTTATAACATAAGGCTCCCGGGATAACAAGGGTTTTGAGATAAAACGGCGCGGGGCCCGGTGAAATCACCGGGCCCCGCGGGGGTGGGGCGGCTCGGAAGCGCGCCCCTTTCTATGGTTACCAGAGGGTGGTCTGGATCACTGACCGGCGGCGGCCAGGGCGCGGCCGGCGCGGTTCATGGGGAAGTCGCCTTCGACGGCGTATTTGACGAAGGCCACGTGGCCGTCCATGTAGAGCACGTTGGAGCCGCCGGGGATGTGGTTATAGTTGAAGGCGTCTTCGGCAACGGCGTCATACATTACAACGATTTCGGACTGGGCTTTGGCGCTGCCGCCCGCATTGTTGATATCGGTGATGAAGAAGCGCTCGACGCCCTCGCGGAGGCGCATTGCGCTGCTGAATCCATTGACGGGCGTCGGGTTGCCACCGATGTCCTCCAGGTACCAGTCTTCCTCCACGAGGTCCGGAAAGCCGCCCACCATGTACTGGTCGTAGGCTTCAATGGCGAGGTCGAAGTTGTCGAAATCCGCGGTGGTGACGAACATGTTGGAGGTCAGGACGTAGCCGTAGTAGAGGTAGGGCTGCCCGGTGATCTCGCAGGTCTCCACGATCCTGTTGTTGCTGTAGCCGGCGACTTCGACCCACTGCGGAGCGCGCGACTGACCGGCGTCCCAGAGTTCCAGCGCGGTGGAGCCGGCGGCGTTGCTGGGGCATACGAGCGCGTTCCAGTCCGTGAGGTAGTCGGGGTAGGTCAGCGCGGCGTCGGGCGCGGCGTTGAAGGAGTGGGGATCGCCGTTGCAGTCATAGACCTGCATGGGCGGGTATTTGCCGCCTTTCGATTCGTTGGCGTACATCTTGAAGACGAGGCCGAGTTGCTTGAGGTTGTTCTGGCAGCTGCTGCGCCGGGCGGCTTCCCGGGCGCGTGCGAGGGCTGGCAGGAGGATGGCCGCCAGGATGCCGATGATGGCGATGACGACGAGTAGCTCGATGAGGGTGAAACCTTTTTTTTGCATGGTACTGCTCCATTTCGTTTGGGTCTTGGGGTTGATTGCGCTGTTGCGGCAAGCATTCGGGGCGCGTTCGCGGGTGGCCAGCCTGCGATGCGTCCGGTTTGCGCGGTACCCGTTTGGGCTGTACTTGGTCGCGTACCGCGCGGTGAACTTTCCGCTGTTGGTTTTTTTCAACTTTACGTTGTGGCCGTCGCACCGCGGGGAGTCGCGTCCACGTGAACCGTTCTGCGTGAACTTTAACTTAAATTCGCTGATTTGTCAAACCGTGTTTACGGTTTTACATGCGAAAAATGCGTTCGGGGTGCGCGGGGGTGCGCGAACGCGCTATACTTTGGCCGCTGAATCCGCCCATTGCCCCCGTGAAAGGACGCTCGAATGCCCGCATTGAATCCGCTCGAAGATGAAGTACTCCAAGGACTTCTGGACCGCCGCCCCGACCTGGCGGGCTGCCGGGAGGGGGTGTTGTCGCTGCATGCGGCGCTGGTGCGCTGTTATGACGGCGGGGGGACGCTTTTTACGTGCGGGAATGGCGGATCGAACGCGGACGCGCTGCACATTGTGGGGGAATTGAACAAGAGTTTTGAGCGGTTGCGCCCGTTGCGGCCGGAGATTCGGGAGAAGTTTCGGGGGCTGCCGTTCGGGGAGGAGCTGGCGGTGAACCTGGAGGCGGGGCTTTCCTCGCATGCGCTGGGCTTCAATGGGGCGCTGAAGACCGCGGTGGAGAACGACAATGCGATTCGGGACATTGCGTTTGCGCAGGAATTGAACGCGCTGGTGCGCCCGGGCGATGTGTTGCTGGCGATTTCGACGTCGGGGAACGCGAACAATTGCCTGATGGCGATGTCGACCGCGAAGGCGTATGGGGCGCTGGCGGTGTCGCTGACGGGTCCGAAGGGCGGCGCGATGGGGGAGTTCGCGGATCTGGCGATCAAGGCGCCGGGGGATTCGACGAAGGTGATCCAGGAAGCGCATATCGCGTTGTGGCATACGATGTGTTTGTTGATTGAGGTGCATTATTTCCCGGAGCGGCGGGTGTAGGGCGGGCTGGGCTTGCCGCGGAATGTCCGCGGCAGGGTTCATGGTGCGTTTCAAGCGGGGCCGTCATGTTGTAGGAAGACACCGATTTCCCGTCATCTCCACGAAAGTGGAGATCCAGTGACCGAGCGACCCAAACCGCGCGAACCCACTGGATTCCCACTTTCGTGGGAATGACGCCCTTTTGCCCAGCGACTCCTTTACAAGCCTGCGCGGCCTTCGGCAAGCGCCGCTGCCTTTGCCGCGGACACGAATGTCCGCGATCCTTTGCGCCTTCGGCGCATTCTCAGGAATGTCTGAGTTCCTGGTGCGCTGTTCCCGAGATGCTTCTGAAATGGGCGGTGGTTGTGTAGAATCTGGGCTTCAGACGATTGGAGTGTCCGCCGTTTTTTTGGAGGGCCGGGTTGACCGGCTCCGGGGATCGCGCCCGCCATGCTTTTTAATTCGATGCCGTTTTGCCTGTACTTTCCCGCGGTGGCGGGGGTGTACTTTCTGGCTCCGGAACGGTGGCGGTGGGCGTGGCTGCTGGCGGCGAGTTACGGGTTCTACATGGCGTGGGAGCCGGGGTATGTGGCGCTGCTGTGGATTTCCACGGCGGTGGACTATGTGGCGGCTCGGCGGATCGCGGCTTCGTCGGGGGGCGCGCGCCGGGTTTGGCTTGGGGCGAGCCTGACGGCGAATCTGGGTCTGCTGTTTTTCTTCAAGTACTACAATTTTTTTCGGGATAGCCTGGGCGCGGGGGCGCGGTCGGCGGGGCTTTCGCTGGAGCTGCCGTACTCCGATTTTCTGCTGCCGCTGGGGATATCGTTTTATACGTTTCAGACGCTGAGCTACACGATCGATGTGTATCGGGGCGAGCGTGCGCCGGAGCGGCATCTGGGTTACTTTGCGCTGTACGTATGTTTTTTTCCGCAGCTGGTGGCGGGTCCGATTGAACGGGCGTCGCGGCTGCTGCCGCAGCTCCGGCGGGCGCACGCGTTCGATTATGATCGGGTGTGCGATGGGCTCCGGCTGATGGCGTGGGGCTTTTTCAAGAAGATGGTGATAGCGGACCGGCTGGCGGTGGCGGTGGAGCGGGTGTACGCGGAACCGGGGGGGCATAGCGGGCCGGTGCTGCTATTGGCGACGCTGGCGTTTGGGTACCAGATCTACTGCGATTTTTCGGGGTACAGCGATATCGCGATCGGGGCGGCGCGGGTGATGGGGGTGGGGCTTTCCCCGAACTTCAACCGGCCTTATGCGGCGTCCTCGATTCGGGACTTCTGGCGGCGTTGGCACATGACGCTCTCGGCGTGGTTCCGCGATTATGTGTACGTGCCGCTGGGCGGGAACCGGAACAGCGCGGCGGGCTGGGCGGCGGCGATCCTGGTGGTGTTTGCCGCCAGCGGGCTCTGGCACGGGGCGAACTGGACGTTTCTGGTCTGGGGGCTCATTCATGGCGGGCTGCTGATTGCGGAACGGGGCGCGGTGGCCGTCGCGCCGGGGCTGGCGCGGATCCCGCATGCGTTGAAGGTCGCGCTGACGTTTTCGGCGGTGCATGTGGGGTGGATCTTCTTTCGCGCGGCGGACCTGGGGGAGGCGCTGGAGGTGGTGTCGGGGCTGTTGGGCGGTTGGGGGGAGGTGGCTGAGGCAACGTTCTGGGGGGCGGCGGTCCGCGCGCTGGGACTGGGCTGGGGGGAGGTCGTTCTGGTGTGCGTCGCGGTTGCGGTGGTGGAGGCGGTGCAGTATGCGGGGAGCCGGGCCGCGCTTCAGCCGTGGTTTCGCGCGCAGCCGGTGGCATTGCGCTGGGCAGCGTACACGGCGATCTTCTGGACGATTTTTTTGGCCGGGGTGTTTCGGCAGACGGAGTTTTATTATTTTGTGTTTTGATGGGGTGGACGGAGTGGACAGAGTGGACCCGCCTTCGGCGGGCAGGCCCGTGGACGGAGTGGACGGAGTGGACCCGCCTTCGGCGGGCAGGCCCGTGGACGGGGTGGACCCGCCTTCGGCGGGCAGGCCCGTGGACGGGGTGGACCCGCCTTCGGCGGGCAGGCCCGTGGGCGGAGTGGACGGGGTGGACGGGGTGGACGGGGTGGACGGGGTGGGGTGAGGGATTGGGGTCTGTAAATCGGGGTTTGCGTGTAGTACAATAGGGGGCCGTGATGCATGCGGCCCTATTGGGCGGCCGCGGCCGGCGCGCGTTGATCCCGCTTATCCCGAGATTCCCTTTGCGGGCGCGCTATTCACGCGATAACCCCCTACCGAGGCCCCGGGCAGCATTTGGCCGGGCCGCCGAACACGAAGGAGAAGGACCATGTCGGTTGGCAAGAAGTTCAAGATCGCATCGATCGGTGCGGGCAATGTGGGCGCGTCGGCGGCGCAGTACTGCCTGGAGCTGGAGCTGGGCGATGTCGTGTTGACGGACATTGTCGAGGGGCTGCCGCAGGGGAAGGCGCTGGACCTGACGGAGGCGGGCCCGATTCGGGGCTATAGCAGCCAGTGTGTCGGCACGAACGACTACGCGGACATCGAGGGCTCGGATCTGGTGATTGTGACGGCGGGGCTGCCGCGTAAGCCGGGTATGACGCGCCTGGACCTGCTGGAGAAGAACGGCAACATTATTTCGGGCATCTGCGAGAACATCAAGAAGTACGCGCCGAATTCGACGGTGATTATCGTAACGAATCCGCTGGACGTGATGGTGTACCTGGCGTATAAGAAGCTGGGCTTCCCGGCGGAGCGGGTGATCGGCATGGCGGGCTGCCTGGACAGCTCGCGGATGCGCTCGTTCGTGGCGATGGAGCTGGGGGTGAGCATGAAAAACGTGGACACGATGGTGCTCGGTTCGCACGGCGACGACATGGTTCCGCTGCCGCACTACACGACGGTATCGGGCATCCCGATCACGAAGCTGTTGCCGCAGGATCGCATTGACGCGATTGTGGAGCGGACGCGGAAGGGCGGCGGCGAGATCGTGGCGCTGCTGAAGACGGGCAGCGCGTACTACGCGCCGGCGGCGAGTGCGGTGCGGATGGCGCAGAGCATTCTCCGAGACGAGAAGCAGCTGCTTCCATGCGCGGCGCTGCTGACGGGGCAGTACGGCCTGGACGACATCTACATGGGCGTGCCGTGCGTCCTGGGCAAGAACGGCGTGGAGCAGATACTCGAGCTGGAAATCTCGGACGCGGATCGGGCTTCGCTGCACAAGTCGGCGGAGGAAGTGCGTTCGGGTATTGCGGGGCTTCAGGAGCGGGGCATCCTATAGGGAAGCTGCAAGACGTTTCTATTCGCCGCCCGCAACGTACCAACGTTGCGGGCGGTTCCATGTAGGGACTGACACGCCTCAATACCCCAGGCACCATGAAAAGCCCAACGCCAACAGCCGAACCCGCAAGGAAGCAACACACCCACGAGGCGTGGCTGTCCTGATCCCATCCCCGCGATGGGACCTATCGCCCCAACGGCACAACTTTCAAGTCCGCTCGCCGTTGCTCGGCCTGCCACAGGTCGTACTGCACCTGCTGATTCATCCAGCTCTCCGATGTCGTATCGAATGCAATGGACAGGCGCACCGCCATCTCCGGACTGATACCCGCGCGGCCGTTCAAAATGCTGGAGAGCGTTTTCCGGCTGACGCCCAGGGCCTTCGAGGCGTCCGTGACGCTAAGTCCGAGGGGTTTGAGGCAAAGCGCCCTCAGTATTTCGCCCGGGTGGGGCGGGTTGTACATCATCATCGTGTCACCTCAATGGTAGTCTTCGTAGTCCACGTGAATCGCGTCCTCACCGTCAAATTGGAAGGTAATCCGCCAATTTCCGCTCACGCGCACAGACCACGTGTCCAGCCGCGCGCCGCGGAGCCGGTGAAGATACAAGCCAGGTAAGTTCATATCGCTCGGGCCGGTAGATGCGTTCAGACGCCCCAAAATGAGGCGCAGCCGCGCCACATGTGCGGCCTGAACGCCCGACGTCACGCCGCTACGGAAGAATCGTTCCAGCCCTTTGTGTTTGAAGCTCGCGATCACAACCCAATTGTAACCCGGGTCGTTATGGGTTGCAAATATGCATGACGGTCCTAGTCTGGCTCCCGCTACAGCGCACCTGCGGGCTTTCGACCAGGTAGGCCTATGCTGGTGAGGGTTGCTGTGCTTATCTATCAAGCCAGAAGACAATCGATCCGACGTGTTCTCTGCCTCCCAGATCATAGGCATCATGGGCAGAAAGGTTGGAGGAGAGCCTGTCGTAGATGTGGGCCACTCGTTTCACCACTTCTTCGCGGCTGAAACAGATCCAAAGACTGGGCATATCGCTATTCGTAAAGGGTTCTATAATCTCTATTGCGGCGTCGCAATCCCTTTGCACGAGGCGTTCCATGGCAGCCTTAAACGCGTCACCGGAACGCTTTAGCATAGTATTCAGTCTTTTCTTCGTGGCCGGCTTCTGGCTCCGCCGTATGGCATCTTCGATTTGCATAGACGAGTATAGGATGACACACTCAGTGCCGCCTATTCCGAAGGCTTCCTCGGCCATGCTTCTGCCTATCTGGAGAAATTCTTCATCCATGGAACACTACCCTTTTCAGCTTCGACGGGTCTCTCTCCTAATGGTTTCCCGTATGCGCACGTCGCTCGCGAAACAGCGAGAAGCGAGCAATCCAGCCTGTGCACCAAGAACCGTTCCGGCCCTTTCGGCTTCTCCCCCAATTCTAGGCCGAGTTGTTGCAGGTCCCAGATTCCATCGTCATCCCGGAACATTGTCCTTGGCACCACTGCACCCCGCTCACGTATACTATAAGCGGAAAACTCAATCGTCAACCACCACAGGGCGGCCCTGCAACCCCGCCCCATAGAGGTTTCAAGAAATGCCCATTTACACCTACCAGGTGATTCACGATGACGGCACGGAGGGGGAGGTGTTCGAGTACAGCCACGGCATGAGCGAGCCGGCGCTGACGGAGCACCCGGAGACGGGGGAGCAGGTGGTGCGGGTGTTTCAGACGCCGCACATTGCGGGGAACAGCAACGAGCGCATTCAGAAGCAGAACACGAGCGACAAGAATCTGGAGCGGATGGGTTTTACGAAGTACGTGCGCAATGGCAAGGGCCACTACGAGCGCCACGTAGGGAACGCGGGCCCGGACCGGCTGCAGTCGACGGACTGAGCGTTTGGGGATTGGGACGGCGCGTTACTGTGTGGTTGTGCGGGAACGTGCCAGGCTCCTGGTCGCGCTGAGCGGCGCGGTGGGTCTGGTCATGGCAAAGCGTGACCGTGCATGGAACCGTGGCAAGGCGGAATTCTGATGTCAGATTGTGGGCGGCGAGAATGATCGTTGACAGGGGGGTATTACGACTGAATCCTTGCCAGGAAGTCGCTTGGCGTCGAAACGGGCACGTGCGAACTTGGGAAGTCTTTCGTATTTCGCGTGACAATGTAATCGCAGGACGCGAAGCGAGCGCATTGCGCAACGATTGCATCTTCGAAATCCACCATGGGAGCATTGAGCGCGCTGTCAAGGATTCGTCTGTCGCACGGGACGATCTCCAAGAACCCCAAGACCCACGTGATTGATTCTCGTGTTGTGTCCCTGTCCGCATACTTATTCAAGATATAGTACAAGGTTGGCACGGCATGCGCCGAAAAGTATCCGACCGCTCTGCCGGTAAGGCTGATATTCAGCGACATTGCCGAGTCGCGGTAGTGCGGCTGGCGAAACTGGAAGACGTCAAGGAGAATATTGGTATCGTACAGCACTTTCATCCGTGTTTCGATTCCAGCGCTTTCCTGTATTCTTCTTCTCCGTTCACGCTCCCGGGAATGATGCCTGTGAAGCGTATGATGTCGGGGTGCAGGTCTTCGGTGACTGCCGCGCCGATCAACTCCACCTTGACGATGGCCCCTTCGGGCAACTTAATCGCGTTTTCCAGTTCTATTTTGCCCTGTCTGACTTGTCCTTTATACGTCATCGATTGCTCCTTTTCGCTGTTATTGTACCACGGCTGCCGCCTGTGCGAATGGAGCGTTTCCCGCCTGCTACTTTCGCTTGTCGAGGCCCTGGGCGATGGCGAGTAGGAAATCGCGGTTGTCGGCCGTGAGGTAGCGCATGGCGCCGCCCATGCGGTTGAAGCTCTTGTTGTAGCGGAGGTAGTAGTCGGGGTTGTCGACCGGCGGTTCGCCCTGGGTCCAGTCCCAGTGGGATTCCTGCAGGTCGACGATGACCATGTAGTGGTTGTCGATGTGCTGGTTTTTCTGGATCGCGAGGTTCTGCGACATGGAGAGGGACTTCTCGAAGACCATGGGGGACATGACGGCGGACCCGATGCTCATGTAGACGCCGCCGTCGAGGTTGGCGACGTTGTGGGCGAAGGTGAGGAAGTCGCGCTCGGCGGTGCGGCCGATGCTGGCGCCCTGGTTCATGGGATGGACGTAGATGATGTCGTGCCCGATCATGGGGTGGCTGGTGAAGGGCACGCCGAGGCGCCAGGCGGCTCCCTGGAGTCCGTATTGCTTGAAGGGGTGCGGGATTTTCATGAATCCGGGGGGGAGTTCGAAACGTTTGACGACGTTGAGCAGGTCGCATGCGGCGGCCATGGCCTCGCCATAGTCCTGGTCGGCTCCGGTCAGGATTTCCTTGGTGAGCTTGTCGGCGGAGGGGATGTCGAGGCCCTGCCGCTCGACCATTTTGCCGACGGATTCGCCGTAGCCGAGGCCCTCGTAGGCGCCGACGACGATGGCGAGGTTCAGGTAGAATCCGGTTTCCCGCCATACGCCGAACTCGCCTCGGGCCACGTTTTCGCGGACGTCCTCGCTGCTGTGGCCCTGGAAGGCGAATTCCCAGTCGTGGATGATGCCGGCGCCGTTTGTGGCCAGGTGGGTGACCCAGCCGTCCTGCATGAGCTTGATGAAGACGGGGGCGAGACCGTTCTTGATGGAATGCGCGCCGAAGGTCAGCATGCGGGATTTGCCGGCTTCGCGCGCGGCCACGATACGGTTGATGGTCTCGTCGATGACCTTCTGTCCCTTATCGTCAAAGGGGCGGAAGGGGGCGTCGGGCGCGACGTGGTCCTTTTCGATGTAGACCTTGTCCTTGCGATCGCTGAGGGGCTTTATGTGGAGGGCATGCCGGTTGAATTGCGGGTAGGGCATGGTTTGTTGCCTTTATTTTGGGTGAGCTTTTGACATTGCCGATGCTTTACAAGCGCTATGAAGCGGGCTTTCAGCCCTCGTGCCTTTTCGAATCCCTCTTCCTGGTCAAAGGACCGAAAGGACATAAACGACTGAAGGATACGGGGGGCGCGAGAGATGTCCGGCGCTAATTGCCGGCGTTTTTGATGGTCTCCAGGGCCACATCGAGCACGTCGGTGAGGATATAGTCTACACCGGCCTTATGCAGGCGCGCTATCAGCGCGGGATCGTTCGCGCCGAACCAGTTGACGGTGACGCCGGCCTCATGCAACTGCTTGACCTCCGCCTCCAGGTTTTCGTGTCCATCGCGCTGGTGTAGCTGGATGAACTCGCATTTATGCTTAATGGTATCCGCGATATAGGCGGCGCGGTTTCCGGCCTGTCGCGACATGTTGCAGGTCTTGATTTCGGGGACGGCGGCGCGGGCTGCGGCGATGCTTTCGAGGTTTGTGGCGAGGAAGCACTGGTCGAGCCGGCCCATTTCCCGAATGAGCAGGGCGGCCTTTTGGGCCAGTTCCTCACCGCCCTTGAGGTGGACGTTGCAGAGGATATGCTCCGGAATGGCTTCCAGCGTTTCGCGCAGCGTGGGGACGCGCGTACCCCGGAAGTCCTCGGAGAACCAGGCTCCCGCGTCGAGCGCGCGGATTTCGGCGAAGGTGAGATCGGTGACTTTTCCCGAGCCGTCGGTGGTGCGGTCGACGGTGGCGTCGTGCATGATGACGAGTTCGCCGTCCCGGGTGAGCTCGACGTCGAACTCGATCTGGGGAACGCCTTTTTCGACGGCGGATTGGAAGGCGGGGAGGGTGTTTTCCGGCGCGGCGGCGACATCGCCACGGTGGGCGCAGAGGTTCGCGGCGGCCAGGGGCGCGAGGAGCAGCGCGAGGGCGGTGGTGATTGCTCGGATGTGCATGGTGGGGCTCCTTTGGGATTTCGGGCGGCCGGCGCCGGGTTGCAGGGACGGCAGGGACGGCAGGGACGGCAGGGACGGCAGGGACGGCAGGGACCTGAGGGACCTGAGGGACCTGAGGCGCCTAACCGACCAGGCCTTTCACAATTTCCGGGACCTTTGCCAGGGCTTCGGGCAGTTTATCGGGCAGCTTTCCGCCGGCCTGGGCCATGTCGGGCTTGCCGCCGCCGCCGCCGCCGACGATGGGGGCGACTTGTTTTACGATTTCACCGGCCTTCACCTTGCTGGTAAGGTCGTTTGTCACACAGACCGCAAGCGCGACTTTGTCGTCGGCGACGCTGCCGAGGACAATGACGCCGGAGCCGATTTTGTCGCGCATGCGTTCGATGAGGCTCTTGAGGCCTTTGCCGTCCTGGCCGTCGACGCTCGCGGCGACGACCGGTATGCCCGCGACGTCTTGCGCCTGGGCGAGGAGGTCGCCAATATTCGCGGCGGCCGCGGCGGCCTTCCACTTCTCGACTTCCTTCGCCAGCTTTCGATTTTCTTCGAGGAGGATCTTGACGCGATCCTCGACGGCATCGACGCTGGTGTGGAGCAATTGCGCGGTGTGGTTCAGCTGGCGCTCGCGGGCCTGGATGGTGGCGACGCAGGGCTCGCCGCAGACGGCTTCAATGCGCCGGACGCCGGAGGAGATGGATGCCTCGCTGAGGATCTTGCAGTAGCCGATGACGCCGGTGCGGGGGACGTGCGTTCCGCCGCAGAGCTCCATGGAGAAATCGCCCATGCTGACGACGCGGACGACGTCGTCGTACTTTTCGCCGAAGAGGGCCATGGCTCCGGCGGCGCGGGCATCTTCGAGGGCTTTGAGTTCGATCTGGACGGGCTCGTCGCGCCGGATGTAGTCGTTCACGAGGCGCTCGATATCGTCGAGGCGATCGGCGTCGATGCCTTCGAAGTGGGTGAAGTCGAAGCGGAGGCGTTCCGGGGAGACCAGCGAGCCGGCCTGGTGGACGTGATCGCCGATGACATTCTGCAGGGCGGCCTGAAGCAGGTGGGTGGCGCTGTGGTGGCCTTCCGTGCGGCGTCGCGCGGCGGTGTCCACGATGGCTTCGACCTTGTCGCCGACTTTGAGCACGCCTCCATTGACGCGGACCTGGTGGCAATGCATCTTGCCGACGACTTTCTTCACGTCGGTGACCATGGCGTTGCCGTTCGGGCAGTCGAGCACGCCGGTATCGCCGACCTGGCCGCCGGATTCGGCGTAGAAGGGGGTCCGGTCGAGGATGATTTCGCCGTGCTGGCCTTCCTTGAGTTCGGCGACGCTCTGCTTGTCCACGATGATCGCCTTGATTTCGGCGGTGGATTCGGTGGATTCGTAGCCGACGAACTCGGTGTCTCCGTGCTGTTCGCGGACGGTGTTGTAAACGGGCGCGATTGCGTCCTGTCCGCTGCCGGCCCAGGCGCTGCGCGCCATTTCCTTCTGGCGGGCCATGGCCTTCTTGAAGCCTTGGTGGTCCACGGTGTAGCCGCGGTCCTCGGCGATGTCGGTGGCGAGGTCCAGCGGGAAGCCGTAGGTGTCGTGGAGCTTGAAGAGCTCCTCGCCCGGGGTTTCCTTGAGGCCGTCCTTGTCCATTTGCGCGAAGATGTCGTCGAGCAGGTTCATGCCGCGCGCGAGGGTGCTGCCGAAGCGCTCCTCCTCGGTCTGGATGATGCGCTGGATCTGTACGCGCTTCTCGATGAGCTCGGGGTAGTGGTGGCCCATGCGTTCCGCGACGGTGGGGGCGATCTGGTGGAGGAAGGGCTGTTCCAGGCCGAGTTCGCGGCCGAAGCGGGCGGCGCGGCGCAGCAGGCGGCGCTCGACGTAGCCGCGGCCTTCGTTGCTCGGGAGGATGCCGTCGGCAATCATGAAGGAGAGGGCCCGGATGTGGTCCGCGATGACGCGGTAGGGCACGGGATTCTCCGCGTAGGGCACGTTTGCGATGGCCTGGGTGGCTTCGATAATGGGGAAGATACCGTCGGTGTCGAAGACGGTTTCCTTGCCCTGCAGGAGCGCGGCGAGGCGCTCGAGGCCCATGCCGGTGTCGATGCCCCGGTTTTTCAGGGGCGGGCGGCTGCCGTCAAGTTGCTGGTCAAACTGGGGGAAAACGAGGTTCCAGAATTCGAGGAAGCGTTCCTTCGGATCATTTTCGGGGTCGGCGTTGGGGTCGATGTGCTCGCCCTTGTCGTAGAGGAGCTCCGAGCAGGGCCCGCAGGCGCCCGTGTCTCCGGCGGGGCCCCAGAAGTTGTCCTTTTCGCCGAGACGGTGGATCCGCTTCTCCGCGACGCCGATTTCCTTGTGCCAGATATCGTAGGCTTCGTCGTCATCGCGGTATACGGAGACGTGGATGGCCTCGGGGTTGAAGCCGAGCACGTCGGTGGAGAATTCCCAGCCCCACTGGATGGCCTCGCGCTTGAAGTAGTCGCCGAAGGAGAAATTGCCCAGCATCTCGAAGAAGGTGAGGTGGCGGGAGGTTTTTCCGACTTCATCGAGGTCGTTGGCCTTGCCGCCTGCGCGGAGGCACTTCTGCGAGGTGGCGGCGCGCCGGTAGGGCACGGGGACCTCGCCGGTGTAGAAGGGCTTGAACTGCACCATACCCGCGCTGGTGAAGAGGAGGGTGGGGTCGTTGCCGGGGACGATGGTGTCGCTCCGCTCGATTACGTGGCCGCGCGCTTTGAAGAACTCGAGGTATTTTGCGCGGATTTCGTCGCTTTTCACGGGTATTCTCCAGGTCGTAGGGCTTGTTTGGGGAAGTGCTTACTCTAACAAATACAGGGGTATAGGTGCACCTTTTGGCGGCGCGGTCGAAATGTGGCGGGCAGGGGCTACGGGCGTGCGTGGGAGGCGGCGTAGAGGCGCTCGCGCGCCTTGACGAGGCGGGTGATGGTGCGGTTGACCGGACATTCCACGCCCGAGGCTTCGCCGAAGCGGACGATGGCTCCGTTGAGTGCGTCGACTTCGGTGCGGCGGTGGAGTCGGAAGTCCTCGTGGGTGCTTCCGAAGTGGGCGGCGGTCGGGGGTACGAGTTTTTCGTAGAAGAGGTCGAGGTAGGCCTCGTGGGTGGGGGGATCGAGGGGGATGCTGCGCGCGGCGGCGACGTTGTAGAGCTCGCGGACGACATCGGCCATGATGGCGCGGGTCTCGGGGAGTTCGGGCAGGCCGCCGTAGGGCAGGTCCAGCAGGGCGCAGAGTGCGTTGAGGGCGCTGTTGTAGGCGACTTTCCGCCAGAGTTCGGCGGCGATTTGATCGGAGTAGACGGTGGGCAGGGCGGCGTCGTCAAGCGCCTGGGCCAGGGCGCGTACGCGTTCGGGATCGGGCCCGTCCGGATAGACGCCGAGGGCGGTGGGCCGCGCGATGACGGTGACGCCGACGTGGCCGGGTTCGGGGATGTGGACGCCGAAGATGACCATGGCCTCGACGACGCGATTCCAGCCGGTGGTTTCGGCGATGGTTTCGGCGTTGCCGAGGCCATTCTGCCAGGAGCAGACGAGGGTGTGATCGGCGAGGAGGGGGGCGGCCTGGGCGATGGCGGCGGCGGTGTCGTAGGACTTCACGGCGATGAAGACGACGTCGAAATCGCGGTCTATGACATCGGCGGCGGCGGTTACGGCGCGCATGCCGGTGATGTGGTGTTCGCCCCAGATGCCGGTGACGTGGAGGCCGCCTTCGCGGATGGCGTTCATGTGCGCGGGACGTCCGACGAGGGTGACCTGGTGTCCCGCGCGGGCGAGGAATCCTCCGAGAATACTGCCGAGCGCGCCCGCGCCCATCACCAGAACCTTCATTTGTAATTGGTCTCCTTTGGGGGGAAGTTTACGGGATAGGGCGGGGGTGGCGCATCCTGTGGGTGGGGGACGGAGGGTTGGGGAGCCGCTCGTGTGGGGTGGTTGGGATGGATTCGGGGTTGGCGTTGCTCCAGGCACACGAAGGCGCTGGGGCGCCATCGCGTGGCACGGGAGTGGTGGGGTGGTGTGGAGGTTGGGGTGGGTTGGGGGCTTTTCGGGTTAATAGACGGTGATGTGTGGGCGGAGGGTGGCCATTTTGGCGGGGCCGATGCCGCTTACGTTTTCGAGGTCGTCGATGTGTCGGAAGGGCTGCTGGCGGCGGTGGGCGATGATTTTGGCGGCGGTGGCGGGCCCGATGCCGGGGAGTGTTTCGAGGGCGGCCTGGCTTGCGGTGTTGATGTTGATTCGGCCGGTGGCGGCGTGTTGGTTGGCGCGTTGGTTTGAACCTGGGCTTGCGGCGGCGGTGTCCGGGCTGGCGTGGGAAGCGGTGTGCTGGTCGAACTGGTACCAGGCGGAGCGGGTGTAGGCTGGGGGATTGTGGGGGTTTGCGGGGTCGCTGTAGACGCCGCCCTCCCCGCGCGCGAGCCGGGGCACGAGGAGGGTGGTTTCGTCGGCGAGGAGGGCGGAGCGGTTGATGTCGGAGAGGTCGCTTCCGGGAAGCGGGCCGCCGGCGGCGTCGAGGAGGTCTTGTACGCGGGCGCCGGGATCGAAGAAGTAGAGGCCGGGCTTTTCGACGGCTCCGAGAATGCCGACGCCGATGGGTTCGGGCGGGGGCGCGACCGGTTCGGGGGCGGGGTTCAGTCCGGGCGGACGGGGCGCGTGGGGTTCCGGCAGGGCGGGCGCCGGTGTTGCGCGTGCCGCGAAGGTCTCTGCTTGCGGCGGGGGCGCACCGGTGGTGTCGCGCGCCGCGAGCACGGCGGCTCCGAGGAGAATGGCCCCGGCGAGGCCGAGGAGCATCCACTGCTCGCGGGCGGTGAAGAAACGGTTTTGCATGCGCGCCCCCCCGGCACGGTTCCTCTACTGCGTTTCGGTTTTTCCGCGTACTACGCGATGATGTCGTTTACGATGCGCCCGTGGACGTCCGTGAGCCGGAAGTCGCGGCCCTGGAAGCGGTAGGTGAGGCGTTCGTGGTCGATGCCCATGAGGTGCAGCATGGTGGCGTGCAGGTCGTGTACGTGGACGGGGTCCTTGACGACGTTGTAGGAGTAGTCGTCGGTCTCGCCGTGGACGTGTCCGGGTTTGACGCCGCCGCCGGCCATCCAGATGGTGAAGTTGCGACCGTGGTGGTCGCGGCCGTAGTTGTCGAGGTCCATGCCCTGGCAGTAGACGGTTCGGCCGAATTCGCCGCCCCAGACGACGAGGGTGTCTTCGAGTAGGCCGCGTTGCTTCAGGTCGCGGACGAGGGCGGCGGAGGCCTGGTCGACGTCGCCGC
The DNA here is from genome assembly GCA_019637335.1 of Candidatus Hydrogenedentota bacterium. Lineage (NCBI taxonomy): Bacteria > Pseudomonadati > Candidatus Hydrogenedentota > Candidatus Hydrogenedentota bacterium. The sequence goes on from JAHBVV010000037.1 coordinate 37,054, forward strand.
ACTGGAGCGCCAGGTCGCTGGGCAGGTTGCCGTGCTGGTCCCAGCCGCGGTGGTAGAGTTGTACGAAGCGGACGCCGCGCTCGATCAGGCGTCGGGCGAGCAGGCAATTGGCGGCGTAGGTGCCGGGCTTGCGGGAATCGGCGCCGTACATGTCGAAGATGTGGTCGGGCTCTTCGTTTACATCCATCAGATCGGGAACGGAGGTTTGCATGCGGTACGCCATTTCGTACTGCTGGATGCGGGCCTCGATCTCGGGGTCACCGAAGGCGTCGAAGGCCATGCGGTTGAGTTCGCCGAGGCTGTCGAGCATGTTGCGGCGGCTGGCGGTGGTGATTCCGGGCGGGTTGGTGAGGTAGAGGACGGGGTCCTTCCCGCTGCGGAAGTTGACGCCCTGGTGCTCGGAGGGGAGGAATCCGGAGCCCCAGAGGCGCTGGAAGAGGGCCTGGGCGTCGCGCTTTGCGCTGCCGTGGGAAATCAGCACGATGTAGCCCGGGAGGTCTTCGTTGTCGCAGCCGAGTCCATAGTTCAGCCAGGCTCCCATGCTGGGGCGTCCGGGCTGCTGGTGGCCGGTCTGGAAGAAGGTCATGGCGGGGTCGTGGTTAATCTGGTCGGTGTGGAGCGTCTTGACGACGCAGAGATCGTCGGCGATTTTGGCGGTGTGGGGGAGCAGTTCGCTCATCCAGATGCCGGATTCGCCGTGCTGTGCGAATTTAAATTTGGACGCGACGACGGGGAAGCGGTCCTGGCCGGAGGTCATGCCGGTGAGGCGCTGTCCGCCGCGTATCGATTCCGGCAGGTCCGTGCCGTGGAGCGGGTCCATCTGGGGCTTGTAGTCGAAGAGGTCCTGCTGTGCGGGCCCTCCGGACTGGAACAGGTAGATGACGCGCTTGGCCTTCGGGGCGAAGTGGGGGTGTCCGAGGGCGCCGCGCCCGGCGGGCGGAACGGCGGCGTGGCCATTGCGGGCCATTAGCGCGCCGAGGGCGGCGACGCCGATGCCGGCGCTGGCGCGGCCGAAGAACTGGCGCCGGGTGACGTGTTGGAGTTTCTTGATTTCGAATTCCATGGGCCTGTCTCCAGAGATTCCTGCTACCGGGCCATTATAAACCGATAAGGAACAAAATTATAGCCAGGATCGCGCCGGTAAAGGGGACGACCACGGTCAATGCCGCGACGGGCAGGTAGGCCGTGCGGTGGGTTTCGCCGCAGATGGCGCGGATGGTGGTGACGACGTAGCCATTGTGCGGGAGGGAATCGAGCCCGCCGGAGGTGATGGCGATGACGCGGTGGAGCGCGTCGGGGTCGACGCCGGCGGCTGTGTAGTGGGGTCCGAGGATGGGGAGCGCGATGGCCTGGCCGCCGGAGGAGGAGCCGGTGAGGGCGACCACGACGCTGATGGCGACGGCGGCCCCGATGAGTCCGTTTCCGGGGATGGCCTCCATGTAGGCGAGGGCTCCCTGGAAGGCGGGGGTGAGCCTGGCGATGCTTCCGAATCCGACGACGGCGCAGGTGTTGCTGATGGCGACGAGTGCGCCGAAGGTGGAGGCGGAGAGGGCGGATTCGAGGTCGACCAGATTGCGCCAGTAGATGGCGACGGAGAATATTAGGCCGGCGAGCAGCGCGACCACGAGGGCGGCGTCGCCGATACCGGCGATGACGCTGCAATAGAACGATACGGCCAGCACGAGCACGAGCGGGAAGGCTCCGAGTAGGGGGTGCGGGAGGTTTCTGTGGCGCGGGCCGGTGGCGTCGCCGCGATCCTCGAAGCGCTCGCCGCGGTCTCGGGCGCGCTTGAGCATCTTTGTGAACCACCACATGCCGGCGCAGGCCATGAAGAGGGCGACGGGGAGGCTGACTTGCCATCCGGCATAGTGGGTGGTGCCGAGGTACTTCATGGGCAGGAAGTTTTGGATTTCCATGGAGCCGGCGGAGGTCATGGTGAAGGTGCCGGAGCCGAAGGCCAGCGCGGCGGGGATGAAACGGCGGGGGAGATCGGCCTGTTTGAAGAGGCTGACGGCCATCGGGTAGACGGAGAAGGCGACCACGAAGACGCTTATGCCGCCGTAGGTCAAGACGGCGCAGGCGAGTACGACGCCGAGTGCGGCGTGGCGTATGCCGAGTTTGCGCACGATGGCGCTGGCGACGCTGTCGGCGGCTCCACTGTCCTCCATGACCTTGCCGAACATGGCTCCGAGGAGGAACACGGGGAACCAGTCGCGGAGGAAGCCGGCGAAACCGGCCATGTAGCCGGCGAGGAAGCTGTTCCCGCCCTCGGCGGCGGGCAGGAGGAGCGGAATGCCGCTCGCGAGGGCGACGGCGACGCCGCACAGGGGCGCGGCGAGGAGGATGTTCATCCCGCGAATTGTCAGGGCGATCAGCAGGGCCAGGCCGCCAATCAGCCCGGCCATGCTGAGTATCATTGCCAGGGTCCTTCCGCGCGGTGTCGCGGGATCAGGTCTTTGTAATGGTTTCGTCCATGTTGAGAATCACGCTTGCGACCGTACTCCAGGCGGCGAGCTCGCCGGGGTCGAGATCGGGGTTGGCGGGGGCCATTCCGACGGCCAGGAGATCGGTTGCGCGCGCCGGCTCGCTTGCGAAGGCCGCGCGCTCCTTTTCGTAGAGGCCGCGGAGGACGGCCATTTCTTCGGGCCGCGCGGGGCGCGCCAGTGTGAGGAGGAAGGCGTGGTTGATGCGCACTTCGGGCGAATCGCCGGCCTCGGTCAGCATGCGCTCGGCCAGGAATCGGGCGGCCTCGACGAACTGGGGGTCGTTCAGGAGCGCGAGGGCCTGGAGGGGGGTGTTGGAGCGGCTTCGCTTAACGGTGCAGGTCTCTCGGTTGGGGGCGTCGAAGAGCATCATGGTGGGCGGCGGGCTGGTGCGCTTCCAGAAGGTGTACATGCTTCGCCGGTGCAGGTGGGGCATGTCGCCCAGCTCAAACTTCTGGGCGGTGAAGCCGGCTCCGTAGGCGACCTCTTCCCAGAGGCCGAGCGGCTGGTAGGGGCGGACGCTCGGTCCGCCGACGTCCTTGCGGAGGAGGCCGCTCACGGCGAGGGCGTTGTCGCGCACGACCTCGGCGTCGAGGCGGAAGCGCGGCCCCGTGGCGATGAGGCGCTCACCGCCGGGGATTTCCTTCAACTCGGGGCGTCGCGCGGAGGACTGGCGGTAGGTGGCGGAGGTGACGATCAGGCGGTGCATGTGGCGCACGTCCCAGCCGCTTTCCATGAATTCGGCGGCGAGCCAGTCGAGGAGGGCCGGGTGGCTGGGCATTTCGCCCTGGGAGCCGAAATCCTCGGCGGTGCGGACGAGGCCGGCCCCGAAGTATTGCTGCCAGAAGCGATTGATGGTCACGCGGGAGGTGAGCGGGTGGTTGGGGCTGACGAGCCACTCGGCCAGGCCGAGACGGTTTTTCGGGGCTTCCTCCGGCATGGGCGGCAGGACCGCGGGGACGCCGGGTTCGACTTTTTCGCCGTAGGCGTCGTACTGGCCGCGCAGGAGGACAAAGGTCTCGCGGGGCTCGGCCATTTCGCGCATCACCATGGAGGTGGGGAGTGTTTTCTCGAACGCGGTGCGCTCTTCGCGGGACTGAGCCAGTTGCGCGTCGAGGTCCCGCCACTGCGGGGAGTTTGCGCGGCGGTAGAAGGTGCGGAGCTGGGCGGATTCGGCGTCGGTGCGGGCGTCGGGGGCCTTCGCCAGGGCGAGTTCGATGCCGATGGGGAACTCGCCGGTTTGTTCGTTGGTGTTCTTGAAATAGAAGGCGTAGGCGTTGCCGTAGTTGACGACCTTCATGAGCAGTTCGTTCTCGCCGGCTTCCAGGTTCACTTCGACGCGATCCTGGTCCGCCGCGACGCCGCGCTGCGTGTTGTTGTCGTGGACGACGCGCCCGTTGAGCCAGATCTTGACGGCGTCGTTGCTGCCGACGGAGAGGGTGGTTTTGCGGGCGGTCGGGGCGATGACCTTGCGGTAGAGATAGGTTGCGCAGACACGTCCGCTCAGGGAATGAATCTTGCCGTCTTCATAGCCGGGCACGGCGAGCTGCCACTTCTGTCGCCCGTCGGGGTAGGTGGCTTCCAGGTCGATTCCCTGTTCCGGCTCGAAGGCGGTGTTGTAGGCGGCGTCGCCGTCGGCGGCGGTGTAGGGGCCGGCGATATACCACTGGTCGAGGCGGGCCAGGGCCATGTCCTGGTTGGCGGTGACGGCGAGGCGTACGCGCGCGGCGGCGTGCTGCGCGAACTCGCTTTCGTGCCGGATGCGCAGCTTGAGGCGCGTGCCGGAAGCGTATCCAAAGGGCGCGCGCGGGACAAAGACGGCGGTTCGGGCTCCGGGCGCCTCGTGTCCGCCGGCTCCGTATCCGGTTTCGGGTTTTCCGTCGATGGCTTTGGCGATGCCGAGGTTGGGCTGGGCGTAGTCGACATCGGCGGAGACGAATTCGAGGCGCTGGAAGTTGGGATCGCCGGTTGCGGCTCCGGTTTCGACCTCGATTTCGCTGATGACGACATTGCCGTTGTCGGAGCGCCCGATCGAGGCGTTGGGAGATGCGGGATCGGGCAGGAGTTCGAGGCGCAGGCCGGTGATTCCGGATTCAGTGAGCGCGTACTCGATTTCGTAGGTGTCCGCGGCCGGGTTTTCACCGCCGGCGAGTACGGAGCCGTCTTCCTGTACGGTGAGGTTCGATCCGCCGGTGGAGGCCGCGCTGGCGGGGGTGAGGACGCGCCATTTGTTCTGTAGGCGCGCGCGGCTGGCTTCTTCCCAGGCCGCCTGGGCCGCGTCCACCTCGGGCATGGGCCCGTCCATGGCCTCTTCGAGGGTGCGCACGCGCTCATTGAAGCGGGCGAGTTTGGCGTCCTGCGTATCGGTGGAGGCGCGCAGGAGGGGAACCGCGTTGCCGTCGCGCCCGTCGATGCCCTGTTCTTCAATGGTGTTGAAGAACGCGTACATCTTGTAGTACTCGTCGTGGGAGATCGGGTCGTATTTGTGTTCGTGGCACTGGACGCAGGCCATGGTGAGGCCGAGCCAGACGGTGCTGGTGGCGTCGACGCGGTCCATGACGTAGGCGGTCTGGTATTCCTCCGGGATGATGCCGCCTTCGAAGTTGATCATGTGGTTGCGGTTGAATCCGCTGGCGATGAGCTGGTCCTTGGAGGGGCTTGTGAGCAGGTCGCCGGCGAGCTGTTCGACGGTGAAATCGTTGAAGGGCTTGTTTTCCTGGAACGCGCGGATGACCCAATCGCGCCAGGGCCACATGTAGCGCTCGTTGTCGATATGGTAGCCGTTGGTGTCGGAGTAGCGTGCGGCGTCGAGCCAGTAGCGGGCGAGGTGCTCGGCATGCTCGGTGGAATCGAGGAGGCGGTCGGCCAGGCGTTCGTAGGCGTCATGCCGGGGGTCCGCCATAAAGGCCTCCACCTGCTCGATGGTGGGGGGAAGGCCGGTGAGGTCGAGGTAGAGGCGGCGCACCAGGGTTCTTTTGTCGGCTTCGGGTGCGGGCGACACGCCTTTAGCGGCCATGCGGTGGAGGATGAAGGCGTCCACCGGGTTCTTGACCCAGGCGGGATTGGGGGTTTCCGGGAGTTCGGGGCGAATGATGGGCTGGAAGGACCAGTGTTCCTCCCACGGGGCTCCCTCGGCGATCCAGCGGGTAAGGACATCGATATCGTTCGTGGTCAGTTGCTTGGGGTGGTCCGCCGGGGGCATCCGGTCATTGGGGTCTTCGGCGGTGATCCGGGCGATGAGCACGCTTGCCGCGGGGTCGCTGGGCACGATGGCCTGCTTTCCGGATTTCAACGCGGCCGTGGCTCCGTCGAGCGAATCGAGGCGCAGACCGGCCTTTCTGGTGGCGTCGTCGGGCCCGTGGCATGCGAAGCATTTGTCGGACAGGATGGGGCGAATGTCCTGGTTGAACTGGATGGGATCGCCCGGGGCGGCGGCTTCGGCGGCGGCGTGGCCGGTGGCCGCAAATGCGCCGGCGGCAATGAAAAGAGTGAATGCGTATGTTTTCATGGGTTAAGTATCCTCAACCCAGCATTATTCCAGAGTTCTTTTGGGGAGTCAACAAAGGGACCGCCGTTATTCGCCCGTTGCGGGTGCTATGATGGAACGGCGCACGGTGCGCGCCGGAGCGAAGGATGGCCACGCATTCTGTACATGAATGGAAGCCCGAGGGCCCGCCGCGCGCTGGGCTGCTGATCGCGCATGGGTACGCGGAGCACGGGGGGCGTTATGGGGCGCTGGCGGCGGCGCTGAACGGGGCCGGGGTGTATGTGCGGGCGTATGATCAGCGGGGGCACGGGCGCAGCGGCGGGCGGCGCGGTCAGCTGCCGGCGTTCGACACGCTGGTGGGAGATTTGTCGGCGCAGCTGGACGCGGCGCGGGGGGCGGAGGGTGCGATGCCGTGGTTTCTGCTGGGGCATAGTATGGGCGGGTTGGTGGCGGCGCATTTTCTGGCGGTGTCGGCTCCGCCGGTGGCCGGGGCGATCCTTTCGAGCCCGTTTCTGGCGTTGCCGGACGATGTGCCGGGGTGGAAGCGGCGTTTTTCGGGGGTGCTGGGGCGTGCGTTGCCGTGGCTGCCGGTGGCGCGGCTGGAGACGGCGGCGCTTTCGCGGGATCCGGCGGCGGTATCGGCGTATGAGGGTGATCCGCTGGTGTATCACGGTCCGGTGCGGGCTGGCGCGGGTTTGGTGCTGCTGGAGGGGGTGCGGCGGAGCGCCGGGCTTGGGCGGCGGGTTGGCGCGCCGCTGTTGTTGCTGCATGGGACTGCGGACCGGATTGCGCCGGTGCGGGGGAGCGATGGTTTCTTTGCGGGGGTGGCTCCGGGGCGGGGGACGTATCTCCGGGAGGAGGGTGGCTACCACGAGCTGTTTCATGATGTGTGCGGGGAACGGATGGTGTGTGCGGTGGTGGGGTGGGTGGAGGCGCGGTTGGGGTTGTGAGGGCTGGGGGTTGGGGGGGTGGGGGAATCGCTCGTTTGGGGTGGTAGGGCTGGATATGGTGGTGGTGTTGCTCCAGGCACACGAAGGCGCCGGGGGCGCCATCGCGTGGCACGGGCGTGGTGGGGTTTGGGTGGTTTGGGTTGGGGGGCGGTGTTGTGATGTTGGTTGCGGTTGTTGCCGCAGGCAGGAATGCCCGCGATCCTTTTCTGGCGGATCGCTTGGTGGGCGTGGTTGGGTTGGGGTGCGTCGCTCGTGTGGGGTGGCTGGGTTGGATGTGGGGTTGGTGTTGCTCCAGGCACACGAAGGCGCCTGGGGCGCCATCGCGTGGCACGGGCGTGGTGGGGTTTGGTTGGATTTATTTGGGTCGCGGGGTGTATCAGTGGTTTGGGCGGGGGCTCCTGGTGAGACGGGTGAGGCCGAGGAGGGTTGCGATGAGGGCGGCGATGAGGGCGAGTTCGGCGAGGGGGCTGGCTCCGGGGTGGGCGGCGGGGGCGCAGGCCATGCCGTCTTCCTTGATGGGCTCTGAGCCTTCGGGCGCGACCATGGTGAGGATGGCGCCGCGGGCGAGGGTGGCGTTGAGGGCGCCGTTTACAGCGAGCAGGCCGGAGATGCCGTCTGCGGACCAGGCGGCTTCGGTGGCGCGGAGGAGCATGTTGCCTTCGATGCCGAGGGCGAGCTGGGCCGGGTAGGCGGCGAATCGCGCCGTCGCGACGGCCCCGCCGACACCGCGTAGCGAGACGCTTATGGGGCGGGCCTGGAGGGCGGCGGCGGAAATGGGGGCGAAGGTTATGCCGCCGTCCTGGCTTGCCGCGAGCGCGATGGCGAAGTAGGGCGCGGTGTCGAGCTTGTTTGCCGGCGCGGCGGGCAGGTGGCCGGTGGCGTTGGGTCCGATGAGGGTCCGCATGTCGTCCGCCAGTTTGACGAGGAGGAGGCCCTGCTCGCCGCAGGCGATGAGGTCGCGCGAAATGGCGATGACAAGGACTTCTCCCGTGGCGGCGGGATGCGGGATTTCGAGGAGGAGGTTGTCGCCGGGGGCGTTATCGCAGGGGCCGAACCAGGTGATCATTTGGGCGGCGCCCTCCTGGCCGGAGATGGGCGCGTACCAGCGGTCGCCCTCGGCGACGAGATGGCCGAAGGGATCGTCCAGCACGCCGTCCGCGTCGCGGTCCGGGGCGCTCCGGACGGCGAAGGTGCGTAGGTCCTGTACGGCTCCGAGGGTGATCTGGTCTTCGGCGGCGGCGACGGCGGTGTAGACGCCCGGGGGGAGGGTATAGGTCACGGGGAATGCGGCGGGCTGGTCGGTGGAGGATTGAATGAGCGCGCCGATAACGTAACTCATCACGATATCGCCCGTGTCGCAGCCGGCGGGGCTCAGGGTCACGCCATAGGCCGGTTTGGCGGTCAGCGTGAGATCGAAGTCTGGCTGGCCGGGCGGGATGACGATATCGCCGGCGGGGGCGAGGAGGGTGACGCCCTCGAGGGGGCACACGGGTCGCGCGCCGGCGCATCCCGTCCCCTGAACGCGGACGGTGCGCGTAGTGACGGCCAGGTTTCCGGTGGCGTCTTCGGCGGTGTAGGTGATGGTGTATTCTCCGGCGATATCGGTGTCGAGGACGCTGGCGGCGTCGCTGGAGACGAGCAGGGCGTTGCCGCAGCTGTCCATGGCGGATACGCCGGGATCGCGGTAGAAGGTCCCGCAGTCGAGGGAGAAGACGGATTCGCCGGCCAAAGTGATGAGGGGCGGGGAGAGGTTTTGGACGGACACGATCCGTTCCGCGGTGGCGGTGCGTCCGGCGGCGTCCGATGTGATGTAGGTTACGGTGTACTCGCCGATGGTGTTCACGTCGACGTTGGAGACGATGCGGTATTCGAGATCGCCCTCGCAGGGGTCGATGGCCTGGGCGCCGGCCTCTTCGTAGGGCGCGCCGCATTCGAGCAGGACTTCCGAGTCGCCGAGGAGGGTAATCTGGGGGGCGGCGTCGCGAACGACGACGACGCGGGTGGCCTGTGCGGTGTTTCCGAATCGGTCCACGGCCTGGTAGCGCACGGCGTACTCGCCGGGCGTCAGGGGATCGAGCTCGTTCACGATCTCGACGGGAATTTCGCCCTCGCAGGCGTCTTCCGCGATGGCTCCGGGCTCGTCGTAGATGTCGCCGCAGCGGATCGTAATGCGGAGGGCACCGAGCAGGCGGATGGCGGGCGGGGCGGTGTCCTGGACGACCACGATCCGGCTTGTGCTTGCGGTGTTGCCAGCGGCATCCGCGACGGCGTAGGAGATGCCGTAAATGCCGGGCGTATTGCTTCGGACGGTATCGCCGCCGATGACGACTCTGGCGGTGATATCGCCATCCACATTATCGGATGCGAGCACACCGGGGTCGGAGAAGGGGGCGCCGCATTCGAGTTGCACGAGCTCGCCGCCGAGCAGGGTGATAACGGGCGGCGTGGTGTCCGCGGGCCCTTCGCCTTCGCCCTCGCCTTCACCCTCGCCTTCACCCTCGCCCTCGCCTTCACCTTCACCTTCACCTTCACCTTCACCTTCGCCTTCGCCTTCACCCTCGCCTTCACCCTCGCCTTCACCTTCGCCTTCGCCTTCGCCTTCGCCTTCACCTTCGCCCGGCGGGTCAAAGGGCAGTACATCCGGGAGGACGCTGACCTCGGTGGTGAAGCGGAAGGGCGGTAGATTCAGGGAGCGGGCGGGAAACTCGCCATTCGGGAATTCCAGTTCCACGAAGAATGCGGTCCAGCCGTTCGCGGGCGTTGGCACGCTGCCGACGTAGACGCCGCCGCCCTGGCTCTGGAGCACGGTGCTGGTGTAGGCAGCGCCGATGAAATTGCGGGCGGCGGGGTTGGTCGATTGCCAGAGCAGCACACGGGTGGGCTGGGTCTCCGTTTGGACAACGAGCCGCCCGTCGGCGGTCTTGGTCCAGGAGAACTTGGGCCGTGGTGTATTGAACAGGTAGGAGCCGTAATAGGCGGAGAAGTCCTGAAAGGCTTCCTGGTTGAGGCTGTGGGTGGTGTTGGGTACGTAGCGCAGGTATTTCTGGCCCACGAGATCATCCCAGTAGAACTGGGAGGAGTCCGGCAGGAAGAACTCGTCGCCGGCGGAGTTGATGATGAATTTTGGCATGGTGTAGCGGTCGCGGTAGCTGTAGGGCTCCACGATGTCGAGCAGGTCCTGGAAGTCGGGTCCCTGGAACCATTCGAAGATGTTCATGTCGACGTAGTCGCCGACGGCGTCGGCCCAATCGCCGTAGGCGGCGTAGTGGTGCTCGAAACTGGGGACCAGATTGAGTAGATCGATGACGTGGGGGGCGATGGCGCGAATTCTCGGGTCGACGGCGGCGACGGTCCAGGTGGTCCATCCGCGCTTGGAGTTGCCGGCGGCCATGAAGCCGTGGATACTGGTAAACTCGGCCTGTATGGTGTCCATGGCGCGTACGACGGCCTTGGTCATGGGGAGGCGGGGCAGCCAGAGGGGGTCCTTGGTGGTGCGGAACTTGTCCCAGGCGTAAGCGATGAGTTCGTCCTCCTCGCGGCCGGCTTCCAGGTAGCGCGGGTCGGTTTCATCGGCGAATCGCAGTTCCTGGTTGGGGATCATGCGGACTTCGGCGACGATGGAGCGCGTGCTTGCGGCGAGGGCGCCATGCTCGGGGCGGACTTCCGCTGGCATGGGGTCATCGTTGTCGCGCCCGCCGATCCACATGAGCGCGTCGTCGTGGAGGAGGTCGTCGGGTATGGCGACCATCAGCCAGTGCTGCCAGAGGGGCCGGTCGACCTCGGATTCGTCGCGCCATACCTGCGAGTTCATGGTGTAGATGCGCGAGGTGTAGCCTTCGCGATCAACCTCGCTCACGAGGCTGTAGGAATAGTTGGCGTCGGGGGCGTTGACGTAGTCGTCGAGGGGGGTTGGATCCGTGATTTCGGGGCGTATGTTTTCGTTTTCAAAGGGGAGTGTATCCGGCACGACGCTGACGCCGGTGGTGAACTGGAAGGGTTGGGCGAGGCCGCTTTCGAATTCGAGCTCGGCGAAGAAGGCGCGCCATCCGCGGGCGGGTTCGGGGACCTGGGCGATGTATACGCCGCCGCCCTGGCTGGAGAGGGTGGCGCTGGTCCAGGCGTTTCCGATGATCTCCTGGCGGAAGTCGCGGGCTTCGGGGTTTGCGGCCTGCCACAGGAGGACCCGGGTTGGCGGGGTCTGGGTCTCAATGCGAATGGCGCCATTTTCCTGGATTGCCCAGGTGAACTCGGGGCGGGGCACGTCATTGAGGTAGGCGTCGAAGTAGGCCGTGAGGTCGTTGTAGGTATCCGGCGAGCCGAGGCCGTGGTCGGTGTTGGGCATCATGCGCAGGTGCTTTTCGCCGGCCAGATCGTCGAAGTAGAACTTGGAGGAGTCGGGCAGGAAGAACTGGTCGCCGGTGGAGTTGATGATGAACTTGGGCATGGTGAGGCGTTCGCGGTAGGCGTAGGGGTCCACGATGTCCATCATCCGCTGGAAGCCTTCGGAGTGGAGTACATTCATGAGCCCCATGTCCGCGTAGTCCTGTATGGAGAGGGACCAGTCGCCGTAGGCGTTGTAGTGGTGCTGCATGCTGGGGACGACGTTGAGGACATCGATCACCATGGGGGCGATCGCGCCGACCCGGCTGTCCACGGCGGCGGTGGTCCAGGTGGTCCAGCCGCGTTTTGAGGCTCCGGTGACGAAGAATCCGGTGACGCCGAATTCGGTTTCGACGGTATCCATGGCGCGTACGACGGCCTTGGTCATGGGGAGGCGCGCGAGCCAGTTGGCGTCGCCGGTCTTGAGGTATTTGTCCCAGGTGTAGGCGATGAGCTCGTCTTCGGTACGGCCGATGGTCACGTAGCGGTAGTCGGTTTCGTCGAGGAAACGGATACGCTGATTGGGGATCATGCGGATTTCGGCGACGATGGCTCCGGTTGCGGCGGCGATTGCGCCGAGGTTGGCATCGGCGGCGGTTGGCGGGTCGCCGCCGTTTCGGCTGCCGCCGATGAACATCATGGCCTTGTCGTGATCGCGCACATCGGGGACGGCGACGCGAATCCAGTGCTGCCAGACGGGCCGGTCGACCTCGGCGGCGGTCCGCCAGGTCTGTGAATTCATGGTGTAGATATGGGAGGTGTAGCCCGCACCGGGGGAGGTGCTCAGCAATTCGTAGGAATAGGTGGGGTCCGGCGCGGCGACATAGTCATCGAGCGGGGTGGCGGCGGCTGGGTCGCCGGCGGCGAGGGTGAATAGAAGGAGGATTCCGGCCAACGGCCTGGCTGCGCGCAAACCCATGATGCTCATCCTGTGGTTGCGGGCGCCATCGATGGACTGGCGCCCGGGCGCGCGGGGTTACCCGACGCCCTCCCATACATCCGCCGCGACAAGCGGCATCAGACTACATCGCGCCGAATCCCCAGTTTCCGGCGAATCCGCGCGCGTGATATACGAAATGCGCCTCAGGCTTCGGATTCCCTCCGCCTTCCCGCGTACGCGAGCACGGCCAGCAGCCCGGCGATGAGTATTGCGTCCGTCATGGGGGCGCTCCCCGCGCCTGATCCGGGGGCGCAGCTTGGGCCGCCTTCCTTTTCCGGTTCGGTGGCGGCGGCGACGGGAACGAAGAGCGAGAGGTTGCTGGCGGAGGCCGACAGGGCGGATCCGGTCGCGGTTACATTTTCGAGGGCGGTTTCGGTCCACTCGCCGGTCCCGGCGTTGATGGCGAATCCACCCGCTCCACTGGGGGAGACGGCCGTTGGGAAGCGGGCGAAACGCGCTTCGGCGGGCTGGTCAATCGAAATGCCCGAGAGGGTGATCCATACCGGGCGCGCGGCGAGGCGGGAGGCCGCGATGGGCGCGAAGGCGCCGCCGGCTTCCGGTTGTACCGCGATGCTGATGTCGAAGTACGGGCCGTTGGCGGCGGCGCCCGCGGGCGGCGCGGGCACTTTTGCCGCCTCGGCGGATCCCAGGAGGGCGGCGACGCGATTGGCGAAGGCGACGGTCACGATGGCCTGTTCGCCGCACGCGATCAGATCGCGTTCCACCTCCACAGTCAGCAGCTGGCCGGGAGCTTCGGGGTTGCGGAGGCGCAACACGATGGTTTCGCCCGATTCCCCGCCGCAGGGTCCGGACCAGGCGGTCATGGCGACACGGCCATCGGTGTTCCCCGCGCGCGTTCCGGCCACCCAGGTGTCGCCGTCGCCTTCCAGAACGCCGAAGGGCGCGTCGAGCAGGCCATTGGCGTCCGCATCGGGGGCCGCGGCGATGTCAATCGTGAACGCTGTTTCGATGCGGTCGCCGGTTTCCAGCACCTCGGCGACGGCGATCACGGGATGCGAGCCTGCGCCGAGGAAATAGGTGACCGGGAAGCCATCGGGGCCGGCCTGGGAGAACTGGACGGCGCCGTCCACGTCCCAGGTGACGCGGACCGTGCCGGCCTCGCAGTTGGCGGAGTTTTCGAGGGCGATAGCGGCGGCGAGGAGGACAGGCGCGGCGCCCGCGCCCTCCGGGATGTACACCGAGGCGGTTCCTTCGCGCGGTGCGGGCTGCGCGATCTCCAGGCTCGCCAGGTCGCAGTAGAGGGCGCCGCCCTCGCAGGCCGGCCCGCGTACGATAACCGTGCGGGAGGCAAATGCCGCGTTGCCGCTGGCGTCACGCGCGGAATAGGTGAGTTCGACGGTATTGGCCCGGGAGGTGTCGACGAGCGAGATGGCGTCGCTGCTGACGTTGAGTTCGCCGCCGCAGACATCGAGGGCGGTTGCATTTGGATCGACGAACAGGGCGCCGCAGTCGAGGATGAGCGGGTTGTCGCCGAGCAGCGTAATGACGGGGGGCTGGGTATCCTCGACGATTACCTGGCGCGTGACGGCGGACTCGAATCCGTTGCTGTCGGTTGCGCGGTAGCGGACGGTTTGGGTTCCGGGCGCGGATGTGTCGATGGTGTTGTTTTCGATGGTTACTTCGGGGCTCGTGGCGTCGCAGGAATCGATCGCGGTCGCGCCGGGCTCCTCATAGGGGGTCCCGCATTCCACGCGCAGGGGATTGGCGCCGTTGAGGGTGATAATCGGTCCCTCCGCGTCGCGCACGATCACGGTTCGCGTCACGGATGCGCTGAGGCCCGAGTCGTCGGTGGCGGTGTAGGTCAGTGTGTAGACGCCCGGTTCGGCGGCGTCGACGCGCCCATCGATTTGCACCGCCACGGCGAGATCGCAGGAATCGGTGGCCAGCGCGCCGAGCTCGACATAGGGCGTTCCGCAGGGATGCTCGATACTGGCGGGGCCGGTCAATTCGATCACCGGTGGCCGCGTGTCCGCGACGGTCACGAACCGCACTACCTGCGGGGCCTGGTTGCCGTCGCTGTCGTTTACGTTGAAGGTGACGGCATAGTTGCCGGGAACGCGCGTGTTGACAACGCCGCTGCGCACGATGGCGGGCGTCAGATCGCCGTCTTCGGGGTCGGTGGCGGTGGCGCCGGCATCGCCGTACGGTTCGCCGCATTCGACCGTAACGTTTGCTTCGCCGTTCAGGGTTATCGTTGGAACGCCGGGCATTTCACCCTCACCCTCGCCTTCACCTTCGCCCTCTCCCTCACCTTCGCCTGCCGCCTGAAAACAGACGGCCGTCAGTACGGTGGCTCCCGTTTGTTCGCCGGCGGCGAGGCGGTAGATCGGCGCTCCGCTCAGTGTTCGCTGGGAGGTTTCCGAGGCGGGTACCGCGAGGATGTAGGTGAAGGTGGCGGGGAATGCCGGCAGGTCGACCCAGGCGAATTCCGCCGTGCCCAGCGCGCCGGGATTGCTCTCCAGTGCGGGGGGATTGGGGCTGCCGTCCGCGATGCCGGCATAGGCCCATCCGGCGGGCAGGGTTTCGCGCAGGGCCAGCGCGGTGAGGGCGTCGCCGCAGGCGCTCTCGATGGTAACGGTGATCCGGACCTGCTCCCCGGGCTCGGCGCAGCCTTCGGCGGCGCGCGAGATTGTTATGCATGGGCCCTGGGCGAAGGCGCTTTCGAGCAGCAACCCGAACACGGCCAAAACCCACAATACGCGCGTGCGACGCTTAAGAAACATACGAAGTACCACCTTGTTGGCGTTGTGGCCCCAACATCATCTTTGGCTTCCCAGTCTTCCGGCTCCCCATGCGGTAACCCCTCGGGTTCTCTGATTGTAAGGGGGGCGGGGGGGATTGTCAATGGAATGGCGGGCTGGCGGAGGGGGTGAATTGGGTTGGGGGGCGGTGGTGGGATGTTGGATACGGTTGCTGCGCCAAGCTGGAAGCTTAATCAGCCTTCGGCGGACTTTCAGCCCACGATCGCGCCCGCTGCTAAATCGGGGGGCCTGGGCGTGTCCGTCACCTGGGGGGACTGGCACGGGCAAGCCCTTGCGGGCTTGTCCGTGGCACGCCGGGAGGGTGGCGTGGTGCGTGGGGTGGTTTTGGCGCGCGTGCGGGGTGGTTTCGCCGCTCGTGTGGGGTGGTACTGGCGATGGTGGGCTGGTGTTGCACCGGGCACACGAATCCACCGGAGGCGGAATCGCGTGGCACGGGGGATGGCTACTCGGCGACCGGGGTCTCTTCGGTTGCCGACGCTGCTTCTGCGGCGGGGGCTTCGTCTGGTGCGGGGGCCTCTTCGGCTTCGGGGGCTTCGGTTTCCGACGCTTCCTCGGCTACGGGCGTTTCTTCGGCGGCGGGGGCCTCTTCGGCCGGGGCTGCTTCTACGGCGGGGGTCACCTGGATGGCGGGGGCGGGGGTGGTTGCGGGTAGCGCGGCGTCGAGCCCGGTTTCGATGGGTTCGGGGAAGAGTTCGGGATGATCGGCGCGAAGCTGGCCGAGTGCGCGGTCGGCCTGGGCGGCGACGGCGGAATCGGGAAAGACTTCGGCCTGTTTTTCGTAGAATTTTCTGGCTTCGGTGAGGTTGCCGAGTGCTTTGTGCACCCGGGCGATATTGAGGGGTTGCCGGCGCGCGATGAAGGTGTCGCCATGGGTTTCGTATACCGAAGTGTAGCCGGCGAGGGCTTCTTCGAGCTTGCCCTCGTTTTCGTCGAGAAAGGCGAGGGCTTCGGCGGCGGGGGCGGCGAATTCGGAGCGCGGGTGTTTGTCGAGGATACGGGTGAAGGCTTCGCGGGCCTTGTCGTAGGCCTTCGCTTCGAGGGAGGCTTCGGCGGCGAGGTAGAGGGCTTCGGTGCTCCAGCGGGAGCCACCCTGGGCTATCTGCTGGAGGGCTCCGGCGCGTTCGGCGGGGTCTTCCATGGCGATGGCCCCGGCGTATTGCGTCATGACGGCGCGATCGCTGGCGATATTGTAGAGGCTGTATATGCCGCCGGCGGCGACGCAGAGGAGGACGAAAACGATGCCCGCGATAACCTGGCGGGGATTGTGCTGGACGTAGTCCACCACTTTTTGCCAGTCCGCGCGCGGTACACTTTCTCCCGCGACGCCCGCGGATTCCTTCGACTCGATCTCAGCCATGAATTCTCACTTTCCAGAAACTGCACTTGTTGAACGCCGCGGGAGGCCGCGGCCGAAAGAAGACGCGTATTCTAACTAATGGCGCCCCACTCTACAATTTTCCACTTGCCCGCCTCGCGCACGAGGAAGACCGACACCTGGCCCTGGATATTGAGGGGGGGCGTCCGGTCGTTGTCTGGCTCGGCTCGGGTTCCGAAGGCCTCCAGGGCGCGGGCGCGATCGCCTTCCACGATCACGGTGGGCACGGAACGGCGGATCGTGATTGCGCGATAATTCTTCATGATTTCGTCCAGATAGGCCCGGATACCTTCGTAATCCCGGCCTTCCTGGTCCAGGTAATCGGGGGATACGTGGGCCATCACCTGGTTTAGTTTTCGGGTCTGCATGGCGCGGTGCACGTCATTGAGCAGGCGCGTGATCTTCTCTTCCTCGGTGTCTTTGAGCCCGAGGCCTGGAAGTTCGAGGCTGGGCCCGCCCGCACATCCGGAAAGCAGGACAAGGGCCGGCAGACATGCCAGTATGAACGCTTTTTTCATGGTGTGCGATCCTCCAGAAGTCGCCCGGCTGAAAATGGGCAGCCGGTAGCTCTCTCGCGGTTGGGCGGGTGGCGCGGCGGTCAGGACCTGCGTCCCGTCCGAAGTTTCATAGCTTATCACAGCAAAAAGTTCCGGCGCCAGCGGCATGCGGGTTGGGGGAGGTGGTGTTGGGGTGGGTTGGGGCGCCGCTCGTTTGGGGTGGTTGGGATGGGTTTGGGGTTGGTGTTGCTCCGGGCACACGAAGGCGCTGGGGCGCCATCGCGTGGCACGGTGCTGGTGGGGTTGGGTGGAGTTTGTGGGGGGAGGGTTTGTTGGGGTCCTGGGCTGGTGTTGCCGCGGGTATGCCCGCGATCCCGTGCTGGCGGCTTCGGGGTATTGTGGCAGGGGTGTGGGTTGTCTGGAATCTTGGGTTGGCGCAATGTCAGGCAGGGATGCCTAATCCGCCTGCGGCGGACTTTCAGCCTACGTTGACTCCGCTTGTTTGGGGTGTTGCTGGTAGGGTTGGCAATGCGGGACAACGGGCACACGAAGGCGCTGGGGCGCCATCGCGTGGCACGGTGCTGGTGGTGTTGGGTGGTGTTTGCGGGGGGAGGGTTTGATGGAGTCCTGGGCTGGTGTTGCGCGGGATGCCCAACCTCCTTTGGGTTAGGTGCGCTGGCGGATGGCTTTGGCGGTTTTCTGGAGGCGGCGGCGGGTGGTGGGGGCGGGGTTTCGGGCGGCGATGATGTCGATCCGGGTGGTTTTTCGGCGCGGGGCTTTCCAGTGGTCGGCGTCGAAGATGCCGAGGATCGTGAAGCCGGCTTCGGCGAGGAGGGTCTCGATGCGGGGGAGTTCGTAGATCCGCTCGCGGATGGTGGTGATCCGTCCGGTGTTTACCTGGACGCGGGATTCGGCGAGGCGTTGTTGCTTGTTGTAGGTGCTGGCCCAGCGGCTCTGGAATCCGTCGTTGCTTTCGACCCAGTCCCGGCCCTCGAAGTGATCGACGACCATGCGCTCGGTGATGAAATCGGCGTAGAGGAGGCCGCCGTCTTCGAGGACGGCGTGGAGCGCGCGAAGGGCCTGGGCGAGGTCTGCTTCGTCGAGGAGGAAGTTGAGGCTGTCGAAGAGGCAGGTGACGATGTTGAAGCGCGGGCCGAAGGGGAGGGCGCGCAGGTCGGCGACGGCGACGGGCATGCCGGGGTGTTTGCGGCGGGCTTCGCGGGCCATGGCGGGGGAGAGGTCGGCTCCGAGGCTTTCCCAGCCGGCGGCGCGGAGCATGCCGGCGAGCACGCCGGTGCCACAGGCGGCGTCGAGGTGGCGGGGTTCTTCGTCGAGCATATCGGCCAGGGCGAGGGCCGTGGTGAACCAGCGGTCGTAGTTCACGTGGGACATGAGGGGATCGTAGTAGCGGGCGAGATCGCCGAAGGCATCGGCGGGGCTCACGCGGGGTATTCCTGGTCCAGCCAGTGGAGGAAGTCCTCGAGATTGGGGTCGATGACGGCGCGGGTCCTCTGGAACTCGAGTTTGGCGCGGGCGGCGAAGCGGAGGGCGGCCTCGAAGCCGGCCTCCCGGACGAGGACGCGCGCCTCGACGGCTTCGGGGAATTTCCGGGAGGGCTCGGCGAAATCGGCGAGAAAGAGGACCTGTCCGATGCGTCCGAGTCCGGGGTGTCCGGTGGTGTGCCAGTAGATGGCGCTGTACACGTCCTCGTCCCAGATGCCGAGTTCATCGCGGCATTCTTCGGCGGCGACGGGCCCGTGGAGCAGCGCGGGCATTTCGAGCTGGACCTCGGATACATCGAGGCCGTAGCCTCGGGCGCGGGTGAGGAGGATTTCGGGATCCTCGGCGCGGCAGAGGTCGTGGAGGAGGCCGGCGGTGACGACTTCGTCGTGGGGGGCGCCGGCCCGTACGGCGATGGATGCGGCGTATTCGGCGACGAAGATGGAGTGGGTGACTTTTTCGTCGGGCAGGCGTTCGCGGAGGAGCTTGAGGAACTCCTTGTAGCGGGGGAATCTAGCGACGGGCATCGTAGAGACCCTTCTCCTCGACGAGGCTGCGGACGGCATCCGGGAGCGCGCCGCCGGTGGATTGTCCGGCGGCGATGCGTTCCCGGACCTGGGTGGAGGAGAGGTCGCTGAGATCAAAGGGCAACAATTCGTACTGCCCTTCGAGGGATTCGGGGAGGGCTCCGTTGAAGCCGGGACGCGGGAGCACGAGGAGGCGCACTTCGCTCAGGATGGCCTCGGGGGAGCGCCATTTCGGGAGGTCGAGGAGGGCATCCTGGCCGATGATGAGGTAGAACTCGGCTCCGGGGTAGCGTTCGCGCAGTGCGCGGACGGTATCGGCGGTGTAGGAAGGGCCTTCCCGATGGAGTTCCAGGTCGCAGGGCTCAAGGCCGGGCTCGTTGGCCAGCGCGGCCTCCACCATGGCGTAGCGGGTGTCCGCCGGGGTAATCTCGTCGCCGCCCTTGTGGGGCGGGTCGGCGGAGACGACGAAGAGTACGCGGTCGAGGTTCTTGTGGCGCAGGGCCGCGCGGCCTATGGCCACGTGCGTGGTGTGGATGGGGTCGAAGGTGCCGCCGAAAACGCCGATCCGCAAACTCCTACTCCCGGATCTGCCCGTTGCCGCGGATGACCCATTTCTGGGCCGTCAGGCCCTCCAGCGCCATGGGCCCGCGGACGTGCAGTTTGTTGGTGCTGATGCCGATCTCGGCTCCCATGCCGAATTCGAAGCCGTCGGTGAAGCGTGTGGAGGCGTTCACGTACACGGTGGCGCTGTCGACCTCGTCGAGGAAGCGCTCCGCGGCCTCGTAGCCTTCGGTGACGATGGCGTCGGAGTGGTGGGAGCCGTATTCGTTGATGTGTGCGATGGCTTCGTCGAGGGAGGCGACGATTCTGACGGCCAGGATGGCGTCGAGGTATTCGGTGGTCCAGTCGTCTTCGGTGGCTGGTTCGCAGGGGATGAGCTGGCGCGTGCGGTCGCATCCGCGGATTGTGCATCCCCGGCTGGCGAGCTCGCGGGCGATTTCGGGGAGGAGCATGGGGGCGCAGGCCTCGTGCACCAGCATGGTCTCCATGGCGTTGCAGACGCCCGGGCGCTGGAGCTTGGCGTTGACGGCGATGGTCCGGGCCATGTGTTCGCCGGCGTCCTCGTGGATGTAGGTGTGGCAGACGCCGTCGAGGTGGGCGATGACGGGGATGCGCGACTCCTCGTAGATCCGCGCGATGAGGTTCTTTCCGCCGCGCGGAATGATGACGTCGATGTATTTGTCCTGCTTGAGCATGGCTCCAACGGCGACGCGGTCGGTCGTGGCGAGTATCTGCACGGCGTGATCGGGTACGCCGGCGGCCTTTGCGCCTTCGACGAAGATCTGCGCGATGATGGCATTGGAATGGAAGGCTTCGGAACCGCCGCGCAGGATGCAGGCGTTGCCCGACTTCAGGCAGAGGGCGGCGGCGTCGGCGGTGACGTTGGGGCGGCTTTCGTAGATAATGCCCACGACGCCGATGGGCTGGCGAATGAGGGCCATGCGGAGGCCGTTGGGGTGGACGTACTGGCGCGCGATGTCACCGACCGGGTCGGGCAGCATGGCGACGGTGTCCAGGCCGGCGGCCATGCTTTCGATGCGGGCGTCGGTGAGTTCAAGGCGATCCAGCATGGCGCTGGAAAGGCCTTTATCGCGGCCGGCGGCGAGGTCCTTCGCGTTTTCGGATTTCAGTCGGTCGCCTTCGGCGCGGAGGCGCTGGGCGATTTCGACTAACGCGGCGTCTTTCACCTGCCTGGAGAGCGAGCGCAGTTTGTTGGAGGCCGCGCGGGCCTGGCGCCCGATGGCGGTCAATTCTTGGTCTAAACTCATGCAACTATCCTGCTGGGGCGTGGCGCGGGGCGAATCCGCGGCGCCGAATTGCCTACCCAATGCTGGCGGGTATTATGCCATAGGCCAGTTGATAGTTGACAGTTGACAGTTGACAGTTGATGATTGGTGGTTTGTGTTGTGGACAGAGTGGGCGGAGTGGACAGAGTGGACGGAGTGGACAGAGTGGACAGAGTGGACAGAGTGGACGGAGTGGACAGAGTGGACAGAGTGGGCGGAGTGGACAGAGTGGACGGAGTGGACAGAGTGGACGGAGTGGACAGAGTGGACAGAGTGGACGGAGTGGACGGAGTGAATTCGCTCCGGCGAATGGGTTGGGTGGTATGGGTTAGCGGATGGCTTTTTCTATCCGCTGGATCTGGTGGAGGTGGTAGCGGTCGTGGGCGGCGTAGAGGCGGACCATGGTGCGGAGGGTTTCTTTGCCGCGCTGGGTGTGGAGGCCGTGGCGTTCCCAGGCGTCGCCGTGGACGCGGCGGAGGAGGCGGAGGTTTTGCGCGCGGGTGGCGGCGAAGTCGTTGAGGGCTTCTTCGAGGGAGACGTCGTTGGGGTAGAGGTTGGCGATCCAGGCGTCGGGGTCGATGGCGGGCAGGCCGGGGGCTTCTTCGGCGAGTACGATGCGGTAGCGGAAGGCCAGGGCGATTTCGGCGTGGGCGAAGTGCTGGACGACGTTGAGCACGGACCACTTTGTTGGGGCTTCGGGGATGGTGCGGAGGGATTCGGGCACGGCTTCTGCCGCCGCGCGGAGGGCGTCCGGGGTTTCGGCGAAGACTTCGAGGGGGTCGCGGTCGCCGAGGAAGGCGAGGAGGGCGTCAATGTAGGCCTGGCTGTCGCCGGCGTGCAGGGGGCTGGGGTTGGACATGGGGCGCTTTCTCCGTGGGTTGGTGGTCTTACCATAGCATGGGGGTATGCGTATGTGGCGGGTTGACGTATAGTGAACGGAGAGGCGTTGGTGGGTGTCGCAGGCGACGGGACAGACCCGCCTGAACTGGTTTTGCTGGTGGGTGTTTGTGGTGTTGTTGGGGTGCAGATTGTGGGGGGAGATTGGGGTGTTGTGGCGTGTCAGTCCCTGGGGGGCGTGTTGGTGTCTACACCATGCCCCGGAGGGCTTGGAGCAGGGCGTCGCATTCTTCGTCGGTTCCGATGGTGATGCGGAGGGCGTCTTCGAGGCGGCGGTGGTTGAAGTAGCGGACGAGGATGCCTTCTTCGCGGAGGCGCTCGAAGAGTTCTTTTGCGGTGGGGTTTCCGTACCAGAAGGCGAGGAGGAAGTTGGTCTGGGAGTCGGGGACGTCGAAGCCCATGGCCATGAGCTCTTCGCGGACGCGTTCGCGGGTGACGCAGACTTTGCCGGCGGAGGCTTCCATGTGGGCGTAGTCGTCCATGGCGGCGATGCCGACGGCCTGGGCGACGGCGTTCATGTTGTAGGAGTCCTTGGTTTTCAGGAACTCGTTGATAATCTCCGGGCGGGCGACGGCGGTTCCGATGCGCATGCCGGCGAGGCTGAAGGATTTGGAGAAGGTCCGCATGACGATGGCGTTTTCGTAGCGCTTCGGGAAGTCCATGCAGTGGTCGTCGGCGAAATCGACGTAGGCCTCGTCGATGACGACGATGCCGTTGAAGGATTCGCAGAGGCGCTCGACGGCCTTGCGGGGGACGGCGACGCCGGTGGGGGCGTTGGGGCGGGTGAGAAAACAGAGGCGCGCGGGCGTGGCGTAGAATTCTTCCGTGAGCTGAAAGTCGCCGTCCAGGTCGACGTACTTCAGGGAACAGCCGTGGAGCTGGCAGAGGACTTCGTAGAGGGAGTAGGTCGGGTAGGTCGCCAGCACGCCGTCGCCCGGGTCCACGAAGGTGCGGAGGGCCATGGCCAGCAATTCGTCCATGCCGTTTCCGGCGATAACCCAGCCGGCGCTTTCGTAGCCGTAGCGGTGGGCGCAGATCTCGCGAAATTCGCGGAAGACCGGATCGGGATATTTCCGGAGGCGATCCAGATCGAAATTGGCGAGGGCCTCCTTCACGCGGGGCGAAGGCGGGTAGGGGTTTTCGTTGGTGTTGAGCTTGATGAAGCGCCGGCCCTGGGGCTGTTCGCCGGGCACATAGCCTTCTACGCCCCTGAGCAATTCGCGCTGGAATTTCACTGGCGCACCTCAATTGACCAGGCGTGCGCCTGCAACTCCTCGGACTCGGCGAAGGCGCGGATGTCGGCGGCGTCCTTCTGAAGCCGTTCCCTGGAATAGTAGAGCACGCTGGTGACCTTGCGGAAGTCCTCGGCTGTGAGCGGGGAGGAAAAGCGGGCCTTCCGCCCCGTGGGGAGGATGTGGTTCGGGCCGGCGTAGTAATCGCCGACGGCGACGGGGGTCATGGGGCCGAGCATCATGGCGCCGGCGTGTTTGATTTTGTCGACGAAGTTGCGCGGGTATTCCACCTGCACGCTGAGGTGCTCGGGTGCGTAGAGGTTGGTCAGGGCGACGGCCTCGTCCATGGTGCGGGTCTGAATCAGTACGCCGCGGTGGGTCAGGGAGTGCTCGATGATCTGCCTGCGCGGGAGCTTCGGGATTTTTTCGGCCAGCTTGTCCTTGACCTCGGCGATGAGGCGCGCGGACGGGGTGATCAGGACGGACATGGCCTCCTCGTCGTGCTCCGCCTGGGCGAGCAGTTCCGAGGCGACATAGGCGGGGTTTGCGTGGTCGTCGGCGAGGACAACGACCTCGGACGGGCCGGCCTCGCTGTCGATTTCCACGACGCCGCGCACGAGGGCCTTGGCGGCGGTGACGAAGGTGTTGCCGGGGCCGGTGATCTTGGTGACGGCGGGGATGGTTTCGGTGCCGTATGCGAGGGCCGCGACGGACTGTGCCCCGCCGACGCGGAAGACGCGGGTGGCGCCGGCGATCTTGGCGGCGGCGAGGACGACGGGGTGGATTCCGCCCTTCCAGGAGGGCGGGGAGACCATAATGATCTCCTTTACGCCGGCGACGCGCGCGGGGGCGATGTTCATGAGCACGGAGGAGGGGTAGAAGGCTTTACCACCGGGCACGTAGACGCCGGCGCTTTCGATGGGGGTGATGCGCTGGCCGAGGACGGCGCCGTCCTCGTAGGTTTCCTCCCAGGATTCGCGGAGGAACTTGCTGTGGAAGCTGTAGATGTTTTCGTAGGCGCGGCGGAGGATCTGGATCATGCGGGGGTCGACGGACGCCATGGCGGCTTCGATTTCGCTGGCGGGCACCTCGAATTGGGCGGGCTCCAGCTCGACGCCATCGAAGCGCGCGGTGAAATCCGCCAGGGCCTTGTCGCCCTCCTTTCGTACGGCCTCCACGATCCAGCGGGTCTGTTCCAGTTTGTCCTGGATGAGCTGGCCCATGTTGAGGTTGTCGCCGTGGCGGCGGATGAAGCGTTGGACTTCTTCAAGGGTGGCGTCGTCGGTTACGTTAAGTTCTTTCATTGCTTTCCCATTGTGCGCTTCGCAAACAAATTCTTCCGAAGCCGGTGTACCCAAGTTTTCTACCACCCCCTACGGGGGGTCTATGACCTTCACCCTACGATTTTCCGCCGCTGCGCGGCTATACAACAAAGCCTGGCCCCAAGCGCCAATCTGATTCGCATACGTTCGCGTCCACTCGCGTATCAACTTATCTGGTAGTGCTACGCAACAAGGCCCCCCATAGGGGCAATGCCGGCGGGCCGCCGGCGCTCCATAATTTATTTCCGGTGGCGTTGCCTCCGATGCCGGCGGGCCGCCGGCGCTCCATAGGGCTATTCCGGCGGCGTTGCCACCGTTGCCGGCGGGCCGCCGGCGCTCCATAGGGCGCCTACTCGCGAACGCGCTCGATATCCGCGCCGAGGCTGCTCAGGCGCTCTTCAATTCTTTCATAGCCGCGGTCGATATGGTACACGCGGGCGATCGCGGTTTCGCCGTGTTTCGCCATGAGGCCGGCGATGACGAGCGCGGCGCTCGCGCGGAGGTCCGACGCCATGACGGGGGCGCCGCTGAGCGCTTCGACGCCGCGCACGATGGCGGTGTTGCCGTCGAGGCTGATGTCGGCTCCCATGCGGACCAGTTCGGCCACCTGCATGAAGCGGTTTTCGAAGACGGTTTCCTTGATGCGGCTGACGCCCTTCGCGCGGGCGAGCATGGCCATCATCTGCGCCTGGAGGTCGGTCGCGAAGCCCGGATAGGGCAGCGTGGTGATATCGACGGCGTTTATCCCGTTCGGCGCGGCGGCGCGTATCTTGTTGCCGTGCGTTTCGACCGCGGCGCCGGCCTCCTGCAGCTTCTTGAGGAAGTTGGGCAGGTGATCCGGGTTCGCGTTGGCGACGGTCACATCGCCGCCGGTGGCGACGCCCGCGGCGAGGAAAGTTCCCGCTTCGATGCGATCGGGCATCACGACATGCTCCGCACCCCCGAGGGCGTCGACGCCAACCACGGTGATCATGTCCGTGCCGGCGCCGGAGATTTGCGCGCCCATGGCGTTCAGGAGGTGCGCGAGATCCTCGATTTCCGGCTCACGCGCGACGTTCGTGAGGCGGGTGACGCCTTCGGCGCGGGTTGCGGCCATGAGGAGGTTTTCCGTTGCGCCGACGCTGGGGAAATCGAGTACGTGGTTGGCGCCCTTCAGCTTTCCTTCCGCCACCACATAGCCATCTTCTATGCGTATTGAAGCGCCCAGGGCCTCCAGTCCTTTCAGGTGGATGTCCACGGGGCGCGCGCCAATGGCGCAGCCGCCCGGCAGTGAGACGCGGCATTTGCCGAAGCGCGCGAGGAGGGGGCCGAGGACGAAGAACGAGGCGCGCATGCGCCGGACGAGGTCGTAGTGGGCCTCGGGCTTGTTCAGGGTGGTGGGGTCCATGGTCATGGAGCGGCCGGTGAAGTCGATGGTCATGCCCATGTCCGCCAGGAGCTTGTCCATCGAGAAGATGTCGTGCAGGCAGGGGACATTGTGGAGGATGCAGGGCTCCTCGGCCAGAATGGTCGCGGCCATCAGGGGCAGGGCGGCGTTCTTGGCGCCGCGCACCTGCACCGTGCCCCGGAGCGGCTTGCCTCCGCGAATGAGAATCTTGTCCAACTCGTGGTCCTTTTTTGTGCGTAAGCCCACCCTGCGGAAGGGGAATCGGGCGGGTTTGGATTATGCCACAGCGGCATGGGGGATTGATACCCCGGGCGGGGTATTGAGGTTCCTGGAGAGGAGGATTTTGTTGGACGGAGTGGACAGAGTGGACGGCGTGGACAGCGTGGACAGAGTGGACGGGGTGGACGGGGTGCGGAATGGACGGGGTGGACGGGGTGGATTCGCCGCGGCGAATGGACGGGGTGGACGGGGTGCGGAATGGACGGGGTGGACGGGGTGGACGGGGTATTTTTTGGGGCTGGCGTCCTTCAACGCCAATGCCGCGCATTGCGCATTTTTGCGCGTTAAAGTGAACCTGTTCATTTTTTCTTGACCCCGCATCCCGTTCTCTATATAATGAACGCGTTCAGAAAACGATAACCATCGGAGAACTGTCCCATGCGCCCCATAACGAATCGCCTGCTTCTCGCCACAGCTATTTCTGGATCGATCCTCGTGCTCTTCAGCGTCTTTTCCGCGAAGGTCCTCGACTACTACGGAATTGGCTTGTTTGTGGCCACACCCTTTGTGGCCGGACTTGCGCTTGCGATGGTCGCCCAGACACCGTGGCTCCGACCCATTGCCACGGTATGCGCGGGCAGCCTTGGCGCGCTGGTTGGGAGCGGTGCGTTGATGTTGTTGACTGGATTCGAGGGCCTGATTTGTCTGCTGATGGCCGCACCGATTGTGGGGCTGTTCCTGCTTGCGGGCACGATACTGGTTCTGGTTGTGCAATTGTGGCGTGGGAAGAAACAGGCCGCGAGCCGGTCCCCGGGGATTGTTGTTCTGGGGATGGTGCTAACGCTGACGCTCGGCATGAGCGCAGAGCCCATGCTGGCGCGGACGGCGCCGCTTCGCTCCGTTCAGACCCGCGTATTGATTGACGCGCCTATCGAGGAGATCTGGGGGGCCGTGGTTGAGTTTCCGCCCATTACCTCGCCGCCCGAGGGTATTCTGGCGTATGGCATCGCCTACCCGGTCTCGGCAAGCATTGAGGGAATCGGTGTGGGCGCGATCCGGCGCTGCACCTTCAATACAGGCGACTTCATCGAGCCCATAACGGTTTGGGCGCCGCCTAATCAGTTGGGTTTTGACGTCGCCGAGAACGCCCCGCCCATGGAGGAATGGTCACCTTTTGGGCCCATCGACACCTCGCACCTGGATGGATTCATCGCTGTGGAACGCGGCCAGTTTCAACTCCAGGAACAGGAGGATGGAGCGGTGCTCCTGGTGGGGACGACCTGGTATCGCCAGGATTTGTGGCCGAACGTCTACTGGGGCGCCATTTCCGATGGAATCATACACCGGATTCACCAGCGGGTGCTGGAGCATATCAAGGCGGTTTCCGAACAGGGGCGGGCATCGATACCTCGCACTGGGGTTTGAGGGGGTTTTCTGGTTTGACGGGGTGGATGGAGTGGACAGCGTGGACAGAGTGGACAGCGTGGACGGAGTGGACAGAGTGGACAGAGTGGACGGGGTGGACGGAGTGGACGGGGTGGACGGAGTGGACGGGGTGGACGGGGTGGACAGCGTGGACAGCGTGGACAGCGTGGACGGGGTGGACAGCGTGGACTGCGTGGACTGCGTGGACTGCGTGGACTGCGTGGACGGAGTGGGTTGGAAACCTGCGCTCCCCACCGGCGGCTTCAGGTCTTCACTCTGATTATAAAAAAAGTAGCGCGGCGCATTCTGGCGAATGCGCCGCGCCGGTAGAAAATGGTGATTGCTTTATTGTGCCGCGGGGGCCTCAGGGGCGGCGTCTTCGGCGGGTGCGGCCTCTTCGGCTGGCGCCGCTTCCGTGGCGGGGGCGGCCTCTTCCACCGGGGCCGATTCCGCAGGCGCCGCAGCTTCGTTGGGGGCTTCGGTGGCGGGGGTTTCCACGGTGATACTGTTCACCGGGGTGGATTCCGCAGGGGCTTCGGTGGTGAATTCGGCGGCGGGGGCCACGGGGGTGGATACGGGCTGGTCGCCGAAGAGGGCGTCCATGGTGCCGGACTCGCCGGTGACGACGGGGGTTACGCCGGTGTCCTCAACGTAGCTGGGGGCAAAGCCGGAACCGAGGTTGCCGGAGAGCATGGACATGCCCAGGGCGAGGAGCATGTAGATGCCGGCCATGGAGTAGGTGATTTTCTGGGGGAGGCTTTTGGAGGAACGCGGCCCGAAGACGGCCTCGCCGCCGGGACCCGCGCCAAAGGCGCCGGCGAATCCCACGCCCTTGCCCTTCTGGAGCAGCACGATGATGACGAGGCCGAGGCAGCTGGGGATGTAAAGAAACAGCATCAGATACCAGACGGTGTTCCAACTGAAAATCATGTCCAACATGGTTTGCTTTATCCTGTGCCGTGCCGGGCGGGCCCGCTGCTCCGCTTATCCCGGTGTTTATGACGGCCGCGGGGGCCGCCGGTTACTGTATATTCGCGCGGTGTTGCGCGCGCCCCGTCAGGTGTTTTCGCTGACGGCCTTGACGATATCCGCAAAACTGCCGGCCTGAAGCGCGGCTCCGCCGACGAGGAAGCCGTCGACGTTGGGCTGGGCGATCAGTTCGGCGGCGTTGTCCGGCTTGGCGCTGCCGCCGTATTGAATCCGGATGGCGTCGGCCACGGTGTCGCCGAAATGCTTGCGCACGAGGTCGCGCACGAAGAGGTGGGCCGATTCCGCCTGGTCGGGGGTGGCGGTGACGCCGGTGCCGATGGCCCAGACGGGCTCGTAGGCGATTGCGACCTGCTTGAACTGTTCCTCGCTGAGGCCCTTGAGTCCTTCGACCACGTGGCGGGTGAGGACGTCGTCCATCTTGCCGCCTTCGCGCTCTTCGAGGGTTTCGCCGATGCAGAACATGACTTTCAGGCCGGAGTTAACGGCGAAGTGCAGTTTTTCGTTGAGGAGGGCGTCGGACTCGCCGAAATACTGGCGGCGTTCGCTGTGGCCGAGGATGGTCCAGGCGCAGCCGGCGTCCTTGAGCATCTGGGGGCTGATTTCGCCGGTGTAGGCGCCGCTTTCCTTCGTGTAGGCGTCCTGTGCGCCGACGGCGACATTGCTGCCCGCGGCGGCCTGGCTGGCGGCGTGGAGGGCGGTGAAAACCGGGCAGACGACGATGTCGACGTTGCCGACGCCGGCCACGAGGGGCTTGAGGGCGTTGACGGTATCGACCGCTTCCGCGATCAGCTTGTTCATTTTCCAGTTGCCTGCGACGAGGGGCGTTCTACGTGCTGCGCTCATGCTACTACTTTCATTCCGAATGGGTATGGGTACCGTTCCGCGCGCTTCCCCGGTTTGGGATGGGGCGCGGATATGCCCGGAAAGGGCTTGGAACCGTAGAGGTTAGCACACGGGGTTGTCCCGCCGCAAACGGAGGAAGGGTGAAGGGTGAAGGGTGAAGGGTGAAGGGTGAAGGGTGAAGGGTGAAGGGTGAAG
>JAHBVV010000038.1 GCA_019637335.1 Candidatus Hydrogenedentota bacterium
CACCTTCACCCTCGCCTTCGCCTTCGCCCTCGCCTTCGCCTTCGCCTTCGCCCTCGCCTTCACCCTCGCCCTCGCCACCCATATCGCTCAGTATCTGGATGGCCTGGGCGTCGACCGTTCCATCCACGGAGAGCAGGCCGAGAACCGAGATCATCTGCCCGACCATCAGGTCCGCTTCCGATCCCGTCGGCACCACGGGGTCGTCCGTCGGAAGCGCCACGGTCGTCTCATCGGTGTAGAAGACTTCGAGGCTGCCATCCTCCAACTGCATGAGCATCGCGTTGCTGTCGGTGTCCAGCGCCAGGATTGTGCCCAGGAATGTGACAAGCGCGTCGGAAATCGAGATATCAACACCCAACTGCGGGGTGAGCACAAAACCGCCGTTGCCCAGCTGGCGCAACGCGATGCCGCCGAGGTCGAGGACGATCAGACTCGTCTGCCCGCCCGGTATCTCAAATGTTTGTGAAACGAACAGGCGGCCATTCGCCGTGAGCTGCACGTCGGTAATGACCGTTTCCGGATCGCTCTTCAGCACGAGGCGCGGATTCTCTATGCTCAGACGAATCTTGGTGTACTCGCCGGCGGGAATCTCCATTTCCGAAAGGATTTCGGAAACTTCCAGCAGGTTGAGCAGATCGAGTTCCAAGCTTCCGGAGAATACGGTAATCTGCGCGCCCTTACCCTTCAACTCACCCTCGCCCTCACCCTCGCCCTCGCCTTCACCCTCACCCTCGCCCTCGCCTTCGCCTTCACCCTCTCCCTCGCCTTCACCCTCTCCCTCTCCTTCACCTTCGCCTTCACCCTCACCCTCGCCCTCGCCTTCGCCTTCACCCTCTCCTTCACCTTCACCTTCACCCTCACCTTCGCCTTCGCCTTCACCCTCACCCTCACCCTCGCCTTCACCCTCGGCGGGCAACATCCCGGAATAATCGAGCACGATTTCCGTTACGGTGATCTCCAGACGCTCGATCTCGCTGATATCCACGGGACCGCCGCCCTGTTTCACGATTTCACCCACGGTCAACAGGGTAAACGCCTTTGCCGTCAATTCACCCTCGCCTTCGCCTTCACCCTCACCCTCACCCTCACCCTCACCCTCACCCTCACCTTCACCTTCGCCTTCGCCTTCGCCTTCGCCCTCACCTTCTCCTTCTCCTTCTCCTTCTCCTTCGCCCTCACCTTCTCCTTCTCCTTCTCCTTCACCTTCACCCTCGCCTTCTCCTTCTCCTTCACCCGCGCTTGGCGGCATGATGAGTATCGCGTCGGCATGCAGCGAACCATCGACCGAGAGCAGGCCCATGATTGAGACCGTCAACCCGACCATCAAGTCGGATTCCATCCCGGTCGGCGCATCCAGCGGATCGCCGGGCAGGCCGATGGTGGTCTCATCGGTATACAAGACGTCGATGCTGCCTTCTTCCAGGGCGACGTTCATCTGATTGGCTTCGGTATCAAGCGTCGATATCGTGCCCATCAAGGTGGCGGCCGCGTCCGAAACGGAGATATCCACATCCAGTTGTGGCGTCAGCACAAATCCGCCGTTTCCAAGCCGCACCAGATGGATACCGCCCAGGTTCAGAATGATCAGATTGCTTTGATCAGCGGGAAGGTCGAATGTCTTTGAGACGAAAAGGCGGTTATTCGCGGTCAGTTGCACGTCCGTGATGACGGTTTCCGGGTCACTCGCGAGGACCAGGCGCGGGTTCGCGATACTCATCCGGATCTTCGTGTAGCGGCCCGCCGGGATCTCCGTCTCCGAAAGGATCTCGGAGACGTCAATGAGGTTCAGCAGGTCGACTTCCAACTCACCGGAGAAAACGGTAATCTTCTCCCCCTCAAAGTCCGCGTCTCCCCCACCCTCCCCGGAATTCCCAGCGTAATCGAGGCTGATTTCCGTGATGGTAAGTTCAAACCGCTCGATATCTCCGAGCGGCACCCCGCCGCCCCCCTGTTTGGCCCCATCCCCCACGGTAAACAGTGTGATGGCCTTGGTGCTCCCCGCGGGCGTGGGCCGCGGGCATCCCGTCTGGATGCTCAGTGCGGCAAGCACGGCGAGTGCGGAAACCGCGGTCAGGATTCTGGACATGGATCGTGTTCCTCGTTCGAACCCCTGGGTTGACGCTGCCCGCGCACACTGTCAACAGTATACCACACAAAAGCCGAATCACAAACCCAACTTTTCGAGTTTTTGGCGCGAACTATACGGACCGCCTACTCCGCAATCTCCAGCCGCATCTCCAGAAGCGCCTGCCCCAGCGCCTTCCCCTGCGCATCCACGCGAAGGCTCCGGCTACCCCCATCCCCCAGCACCGACGGCAACACAAAATTCAAAGCGTGCAGCTTCGGCAGCTCATAACGCTCCACCTCGCCCGGCTCCAGGGCCGCAAAAAAACGCGCCACGCGCTCCGCGGTAAGGTATTCGCGCAGGAACGCGTAGTCCGCCGCGCTATTCGCCAGCACGCCAATATTCGCGCCGCGCCCCTTGTCCCCCGACCGCGCCCGGGCAATGTCTCGCAGGTATCTTGTCGCCATCTTTGCTATCTCTCTTGGACAGGATGTACAGGATTAACGGGATTTCGACCGCGCGAATTCAATTCTAGTCGTTGGGACTGTTTTGTTCCAGTTGGAATCGGAGTCACGAGTCTGTAAGTCAGTCAAAACCTGCGGAGGATTCACAGTGAAACGGCAACGGAAACAGTTTAGCGGCGCGGAGAAAGTGACGGTACTTGGCCGTCACTTTTTGGAGGGGGTTGCGGTATCGGCGCTTTGCGGCGAGCTGGGCCTGGCGCCGGCGGTGCTCCACCGCTGGCGGAAGGAGTTTTTCGAGAACGGGGCGTTAAGAGCGGAAATCGACGCGTATAGTGATTAGAATACACGACCAACCATGCGTCAGCGATTGAGCGATGCAGGCGCATTCCGAAACAACCGAAGGGCCACCCATGAAACCCAAGGTATACCTGGAAACTTCGGTCATCAGCTATCTCGCCGCACGGCCCAGCCGGGATGTTATAATTGCAGGGAGACAGGCCGCGACCCTGGATTGGTGGGAGAACCACCGAAGTCGATTCGAAGTCTTCATTTCGGCACTCGTCGAGCTGGAGATTGATCGTGGCGATCCAGATCAGGCCCGAAGAAGACGGGAAATGGTCGAGAAAATCGAAAGCGTAGCGGTCTCCTCGACGGCGGCTGCCATCTCGGATTTGCTGCTCTCAAGTTCAGCTGTTCCGAGTCACTGCGAGGACGACGCGCTTCATATCGGCATTGCGACGGCGCAGGGCGCCGACTACCTGCTGACGTGGAATTTCAAACATATTAACAACCCCAGAAAAGTTGGGGAAATCACGCGGGTGGTTGAATCACTTGGGTACAGCGCACCGAAGATATGTACGCCGGACGGGCTGGGAGGCGACACAAATGATTGACGATCCCATCGTAGATGAGATACACCGCTTCCGAAAGGAACATGCGGCGAAGTACGGCAACGACCTGAAGAGGATCGTCGAGGCGCTGCAGGAATTTGAGCGCACCTCCGGGCGCGAATACGTCAATTTCGAGCCCAGGCGGATTCCGGTCCCGAAAGCGTCGGAATCAGAAGAACCGTATCAGGCGCGGGGTGACTGACGCGATAGGCATACATCGATTTCCAGCCTGTCCCGCGCTATGAGGCAGGGCCAGTAGGCGAAGACCGGCGTCGGTTTCGGGCGGCCACCGGCGTAGCCCGTCGTTCCCTGGGGGCCACTCGTCACCAGCGGCGCGATCTCGCGGGCGAACCGCTCCACGGCCGCCTTGTCCGGATGCGCGGCGCTCACGCGGAGCACGGTCTCCAGCAGTTCCGGCGCGGAGAGCACGTCGGGCGCGCACGCATTCGCGCCAAGGCACTCGATCTGCTTCCGGGGGTATTCATACCCCGCCTCGCGCAGGCGCTCGAAGATAATCTCCCCGCAGCGCCGGGCCTTCGCCACCGCGTCGCGACCGAAGATCGTCAGTGTGCCCGACGCCCGGTAACCGTCCCCATAGGTGGCGCTCACTTTGTAAAATTCCGTCGGGGCGGCGCCGCGCGCCCCGCTTACCCGAACGCGATCCCGGCCGATTTTCTCCACCGACAGCCCGCTGAAATCGGCCCGGCAATCGGGGCTGAGGTAGTTCTTCGGATCGCCGATCTCGTAGAGGAGTTGCTCCTTGACCGTCCACGTGCTGACCTCGCCCCCGGTCCCTGCGGGCTTGGTGACCACCAGGGACGCGTCGTCCCCCAGCTCGACGACGGGAAAGCCCATGTTCGCGGGGTCCGGCAGATCAAGCCAGTGCGTGGAGATACCGCCGCAGGCCTGCGTGCCGCATTCGAGGATGTGCCCCGCGACGGTGGCGGTGGCGAGCCGGTCGTAATCGGCGGCCTCCCAGCCGAATTCGTGCATGGCGATGCCCACGGCCAGGCTCGGGTCGGCCACCCGCCCGGTCACCACGATGTCCGCGCCCCGCGCGAGCGCCTCCGCGACGGGTCCCGCGCCGATGTAGGCGTTGGCCGTGACCAGGCGGTCCAGGACGCTGGGTAATGGCGCGCCGGTCTCCCCGTTCCGGAAGGTTTCGCAGTCCGGATCGGCCTGCAACAGGGGAAGCACATCGTCGCCCGTCACAATGCCAATGCGCTTCTCGACCCCCGCTTCGCGCAGCACCGCCGCGCACGTCGCCGCGCACCCCTCGGGATTCAGGCCGCCCGCGTTGCAGACCACGCGTGCCGGATGCCCCGCCCGCCACAACGGCGCCAACTGCCGCAAAACTTCCAGGAAATCCCGCGCATACCCCGCCTCCGGCTCCCGCGAACGCTGCAACGCCAGGATGCTCAGCGACACCTCCGCCAGATAGTCCAGCGTAAGGTAGTCCAGGTCCGGCTGTTGGCGCAACAACCGCGCCGGCGCATCCACACTATCCCCCCAGAACCCCTGGGCATTCCCAATACGAATCACGCGCGGCATATACGAGTCCTGGAGGCTGTAGGCTGTAGGCTGTAGATTGTAGGCTGTAGATTGTAGGCTGTAGATTGTAGGCTGGAGGCTGTAGGCTGGAGGCGTCACCGCCAGAGGTAACGCCGCGACGCCAACAACGGCAGAAGGCGTTGTCAACCATCAACTATCAACTGTCAACTGTCAACTGTCAACTGTCAACTGTCAACTGTCAACTGTCAACTGAGTTTTGCATTCCGTTCCGCTCAGCGGAACAACCCCCGCAAGCTCCAGCCAACCCTTCACCCTTTCCGCCTGCGGCGGACGCTCCGCGCCGTCAATCAATCAACACCACCGCATTCTCCAGCTCGTCCACGTCATCCTCTGCCCGCGGCAGCGGCCCGGACAAGATCTCCCCGAGCGATGCGATCGTCTCCACGAGCCCGTCCGCCGGGGCCGTCTTCATTTTCGCGGTCAACGCCGCGCAGAGCCGATCAACTTCGCCCTCGGGCAGCACCTTCATGACGGACGCATCCGCCAGAATACACACGGTGCGCTCGAAAAGCGACACATAGACGAGCACCCCCGTGGCGCCCGCCGTGTGGTGGATACGCTGGTCGAAGAAGGCCTCCCGCGCGCGGCGCCGCACCTCCTCCGTCATCTCGCGCTTCGGCGTGACGAGCCGGCGCAGCCAGCCAGTCCGCGACGCGATCACGGCGCCGCCCACGAAGCCCGCGATCAGCGCGACCAGCCAGAGGACATAGGCCAGGGGAAACAATCCTCCGCCCCAGTCACCCGGATCGCGCTCGGGCGCGGGCCAGATCTGCCACGCGACCACCATCAGCACGGCGCCCAGCCACAGCCCCACGAGATCCTCGGCGCGATCGTAGCGGCCGGACGCCGCCGCGATGACCGGCACGATCTCCACGGAGGTCTTTTTCTCCGCGTCCACCACCGCCGCCTCGACCCGCCCCAACGCCTCTTTGCTCAAATAGGTGCTTGCCTTCTGCATACCGTTCTCCTCCCTACCACGAACCCGTTGCGCCGCCGCCACCGCCAAAGCCGCCGCCAAAACTGCCGCCGCTGAAGCCGCCACCACCGCCGCTCGCGCTGGCCCGCAGGGCATTGATCAAGATAAAGCCGAGAATTCCGAAGATCACGGCCCACAGCAACCAGGCCCAGCCGCTCGCGCCGCTCCGGAAGAGCGAGACCGCGGTGAAGATCGCCAGCGCGACACCGCCGATCACCACGGGCCAGAACCAGGCCGGCCGCACCGGCGCGGGCAACGCCAGGCCGCGCGCCATCTTGTCCAGCGCCTCGACCCCCGCCAGGATACCCGTCGAGAACTGCCCCTGCTTGAAATTCGGGATAATCTGCCCGTCCATGATCTCCCGGCACGTCGCATCGTACTCCCCGGCCCAATCCGCGCCGAGTTCAATGCGCGCCTTCCGGTCGTCCCGCGACACCAGCAGCAGGATGCCCCGGTTCCACGGCTCGCCCTCGATGGTTTCGTATCCGATGCCCCACTGATCGAACAACACGCGCGCGAACGTCTCAATCCGCCAGTTCGCCCCACCGTGCTGCGCCATCGACTCGATCGTCACCACAATAATCGGGATGCGCATCTCCGTCAGAAGCGCGTCGCCAAGTTCACGGATCGCCAGCACATCATCCGGCGCCACCATTCGCGCCAGGTCCTGCACAAAGGCCCGCTCGCCCGGCGGTTCGATGTTGATTTGCTGCGCCGCCGCCGGCCAGGGCGCCCATAACGGTAACGCCACGATCAAAAGCGCGACCGCGCCATTCCTGTATCGCATGAATAAATTCTCCCTTCTCGTCGCCCCCAGTCTACCCCCTGGCGCCCTCAAATGCGAACCGCCGCAGCCTGTGCATTGCTACAGCGACGCCCCGCCGTTTATTCGTCCTGGCGCATCACCACGACCCCGTGGCGCCACCGCCGCCGCCAAAGCCCCCGCCGCCATGAGCCCCGTGTCTGTCAACAACGTCGCTTTTTCTTCCTCGGTGTTCGCGTCTTGCGGCGGCCTGGGTTCCTTGCAGCTGCGCTATCTTGCGCTCGGCATTGTCGACGGGATCGCGTCCCTTATCCAGCCATTTCTTGCCGTAAATGCCCACTACGACGATTGCGGGAAGTACGACCATGAACATAACAAGGGCCAGGAGGCTCTTCCAGAGGGGAATTGGCAATTCTACGCCCTGGCACATCCCCACCAGCCCCGCAACGCCCCTGTAAATACCGCTGGATAGGTGGTCCTCCTTAAACTCCGGGATCATGAACCGGTCCATGATGCGCTGGCATTGCTCGTCGTACCGCCCCTCCCAATCCGGGCCCAACTCGATGCGCGCCTTGCGGTCCCCGTTGGACACGACCAGCAAGATTCCCCGACGCCACGACGCCGAGTACGCAAAATCCGGCTCCCGCCCCCATTGTTCAAAGAGGGTTCTCGCGAAGGATTCAATGGAGCCCCGCGGCCAGCCCGAAGCGGCCATGGAATTGATGGTGACCACTACCAGCGGAATCTTCTTTTCCGCCCACAGGGTTTCACCCATTTCGCGGATGACTTGCTTATCCTTCTCCGTGATAAGTCCAGCGGAATCCTGGATGCAATCCCCCGGGGCCAGGGGCGAGAGGTGGATCCGGGCGGCGTTCGCCACATCAACCGTCGGCCCACCGAGAATACCGAGCATCAATATCAGCCCGAAAGTTGCCCGAAAACGTTTCATATGCTGCTCTCCCTGCCCACAGCCTACCACGATCCTGTGGCGCCACCGCCGCCGCCAAAGCCCCCGCCGCCGCCGCCGCCGCCGCCAAAACCGCCACCGACGTCGTAGTGGCCGGTCCAGCTCGTTCCGCCGCCGTACTCATTGGGACCCCAGTCGATGTGATCAAAACCGTCACCAATGTGCCGACGCTTCCGGGGGGGATTGAATCGCTCCAGCAGCCGCGCGATGCACCAGATGATAAGAAATGCGCCCGCAAGCCCGGCGCAAAAGAGCAGGATGAACTTCCAATCCTCCATGTCGCCGCTCTCCGGCGCCGCTCCACCCCGGGCCATGTCGTGCAGCGCCTCGACACCCGCCACGATGCCCGAGGAATATTCGCCATCCCGGAACGCCGGTACCATGATCTCGGACATGATCAGCTCAGAGTGGCCGTCGTAGGCGCCGCCCCAATCCGCGCCCAGTTCGATGCGGGCCTTTCGGTCGTTTCGCGAGACGACGATCAAGATTCCCTGCCGCCACAACGCCCGCGCGTCGAACGCGGGATGTTTCCCCCACTGCTCGAAAAGATTTCTGGCGAAGCCTTCGATCGAATCCCGCCGCCAGCCCACACCCGCCATGGACTCGATCGTCACCACGAAAATCGGGATGGGCGTCTCCGCCAGGAGCGCGTCGCCAATCTCCTGGATCGCCAGCGCATCATCCGGCGCCACCAGGTGCGCCAAGTCCACCACCACGGCCCGCCCGTCCGGCGGCGCGATGTTGATTTGCTGCGCTACCGCGATGCCGGAACACAGCACCGAAAGCGCCAGCCCCGCGCGGTATAGCGATGAGACTTTGATTCGCAAGAATCTCCCTCCGTACGGCGCCAGTGTAACAAAGCACGCTGCGGGCGCCAAACGCTATACAACCACCGTGCGGCGCCTATTCGATATGTCGAAGAAGTGCTGGGATGAAGGGGCCCGCGGCTATTACTTCGAGTCGCCGCAGTATGGTACGCTGCCATGGTAGACTGGTCGGGCGTTTCCGTTACCGGTCGCCATGAGGCATTTCACATGAATCACACATTTACGATCCGTTCACGTGTTTGGGCGCCGGAGGGGGCGTGGAATGGGGGGATAAGATTCTGCTGGCGACGGTGTTCGTGGAAAACGCATCTCATCCCCGTCGCGCTGTTGGCCCTACTGTTGGCGTTAACCGCCGCGACGGAAAACCTCGACCTGCCTTTTCCAGCGAATGTGCTGGCAATGACCTTTCCCGAGCCGCCCGCGTTGAGCCGGGAATTCCCGGAAAGCGGCCATCCCGATTTCCCGGAGTCGGACGCGAATGAAGTCACCCGTTTCTGGAAGCTGCTGCGGGACGATTTCAGCGCCATGTACCGAGCGGGTGACCCGGGCGCTTCCGTGGAACGGCTGGAGGGCTACCTTCAAGTGCGGGATGCCTGGCTCGAAAGCGGGAGCCTGACGAAGTGTATCCTGGCGGCAACGATTACCATGGCCATCGACGAGTATCTGACCATCCTCATCCAGCCAGGACGTGGACTTTCCGAGCCGGACTTCGACGCATTGAATTCTATCGCCACGCGAAATGACCTGCCGCCGGCAACCTTGCTCGCAGCCTTCGACGCCGCATGGCCGCCTGATGACGAAGACCGATTGAGCTTTGCGGATGTGTGCGCTCAGACCGGCGACAGGGACTTCTATATCTGTTGGGAGAAGTATTTGGAGGGGCTCGGGTATCAGTACCAGCTTCTGGATTGGTCGGAGGGTGTATCTGCGCGTTTCATTATTCGAAAGCCTGATCTTACGGATCGAGAGAGGGCAGGCAAGGCCATCATCGAGCAATTTGTGGCCGGCGGAATGAACGGATGGCGACCCGTGTACGCACTTCACTCGAACGACGACTTCTGGATGCTACTATTCTTGGCCTACGTGCTGGACGAGCAGCAAGTGAGGCAGTCGTTTTGGAGCGTCGCAGTGCCTGTTGTCGAAAAGGGTAGGATTTTGCGAATTGGGAATGAGAAGAGCGCTGTGGCGGCGTTCAACGAAACGGGGCGGCGGTGGCTCTCCATACAGAGTTTACATGATGAAACAAAAGATGACGGCCAGTATTTTAACCGACAGACGAATTACGAGTCGCGGCGGGGAGGTTTTTTCGACGCGAGCGATAGCGCGACCTTGAATCAGTAAGAGCGTGAGCCCGTTTCTGTCGTGGCTGGCGCCGGGGACCCTGATCGACGGGAGCGGGGAGCCGGAGGAGACGTTCACGGTGACGGGGGCGGTGACGGTAGCGGCGAACGAGAAGCCGGCGCTGGCGCTGTATATCCACGACGGGATCGGGACGCCGTCGGTGTTGGCCGCGCGGATGAACGAGCCGGTGATGCTCGCGGGGGGGGCGAGCTGGCAGGGGAACTGGGGGCCGGGGCTGGGCGGCGGAACGCACGAGACGCTGGCGTCGCCGGCGCGGGTGTGGCCGAGCCATTCGGGGCCGCTGCTCCGGGGCTCGGGCGCGGCCTATTTCCCGCAGGGGCGCCTGCGGCACGTGGACAGGTCGAGCGGGGGCGGGCACGTGGCGATGGGGCACGAATGTCCGCGATCCTTTTTGGGCACCCATTCAATCTCGTCGGCTACTGCCACTTTCACCCGCGTGTGCAGCCAGCATCAATGCCCTTTCGGGCCATTTCAGCCCGCTAGATCCCGCTACCGCCGATGTGGATCCCGCATTCCTTGTTCTCGCCATCCCCGAGCGCGTTGAACCAGCGCCAGCGGCCCGCGCGTTTATCCTCGTGCGGCAGGGTGGGGGTCGAGCAGATAATGCAGCCGATACTCGTGTAGCCCTGGTCGTACAGCGCGTTCTTCGGCACGTCGTTCTCTTCAAGATACGCGTCCACCTGCGCCTGGCTCCAGTCGGCGAGGGGCGCGATCTTCAGGATCTCGCGCCCGCCCCGGTCCACGAACTGGGCCTTTGGCGTGTCCACGCGGAACTCCGAATGATCCCGCCGCAGGCCAGTAAACCACACATCCACCGTCTCCAGCGCGCGCTGGTTCGGCTCGGTCTTGCGGATGGTGCAGCAGTACTCCTGCTTCGGCTTGCTGTCGAAAAACAGGTATTCGCCGTGCTGCGCGATCATCTTCTTCAGGCGCGCGGGATCCGGCGTGAACCGCTCGATCGCTCCGTAGCGCGCTTCCATCGCGTCCATGTGCGCGTAGGTCTCCGGGTGCAGCCGCAGCGTATCCACGGTAACGATCCGCATGCCCGGCGCGGCCTTCGCCATGATATCGATCATGGCGCAGCCCGTGTCCTGGAAACTGGTGATGATCGCCGCGCGATCCCCGTGCGTCTCCAGCGCCCACTGGAACAATTCCTCGGGCGGCATCGCGTTCAGCCGCGCCAGCAGCGCTTCCCGCGTTTCTTCCAGGACCGTCGAACTACCCATGCAATCACCTGTTACGCTTTCGCGCCCAGTTGCGTTTCCAGCATTTCGCGCAGTGAATCCACGCCCACCTTTTTGGACCAGTCGCCGAAGCGCTCGCCCTCGGCGCGCTGCGCCTTCCACAGGTCCAGCAGCCCGGCCAGGTTCGGGATCACGTCCTCCTCCTTCACCACGGGAAGGAGAATTTCATTGATCCGCGTGCCGTTGTAGCAGCCGCCCGTGTGAATCACGTAGCGGCCCGGGCCCTTGCCCACGAGCCCGATCTCGGAACTCGTCGATCGCGCGCAGCCGTTCGGGCAGCCGGTCATGCGGATGATCACGTCCGCGTCGCCGTGGCCCGCCGCTTCCAGGCCTTCCATGACCTTGGGGAAATACCGCTCCGCCTCCGAAAGCGCCAGCCCGCAGAGCGGCAGCGCCGGGCACGCCATCTCCAGCCGCCGCACCGTCGAGATGCCCTGGTCCGTCGGCAGCATGTACTCATCCAGCATCGCCTGCACCGCGTCCACGTCGGCATCCGGGATATTCGCCAGCACCAGGTTGTGGTGCGCCGTTACCCGGACCGCCGTCTTGAATCGCTCCACCACCGCGCGCAGCCCGGACTTGAACTGGAAGCTGCCGGGAAAATCCTTCACGCGCCCATTCTCCACCCAGACGCCCACGTAGTTCAGGCCGGGCTGGATCTGCTTGTGCCAGCCCAGATAGTCCGGCTGGTCCCAGGGCTTCACGTTGCGCGCCGGCGCAAAAGTCTTGCCAGCGTATTCGTATATCTTCTCGATGAACGCGTCCACCCCCATCCGGTCGATCGTGTACTTCAGGCGCGCCTGCTTCCGGTCCGTGCGGTCGCCGTAATCCCGCTGGACCTTCACGATCGCCAGCACAATGTCGAGCACCTCGTCCTGCGACACAAACGCCACGTGCGAGCCTGCGCGCGCGTAGGTGTTCGCCTTGGTGTGCGAATAGCCCAGGCCGCCGCCCGCCAGAATCTCGTAGCCGGCGATGCGCCCGTTTTCCGTGACGCCCATAATGCCTACGTCCTGCGTGTACAGGTCCGAGCTGTTGTCGAAGTCCACGCCGACGCCGATCTTGAACTTCCGCGGCAGGTACTGCTTGCCATAAAGCTCGTCCGGGACTTCCTCGCGCAGGTTCTCCACAAACTGCACCGTGCCGTCCGGCATCACCGTCGCCTTTTCATCGTTGAGCCACAGGTCGTAATACGCCTTGCTCTTTGGCAGCGTCGCCGTCGCAATGTCGTGCGCCATCTTGATCAGGTCCGCGCCGCAGTCCTTGTAGCGCAGGTCGATGTCCGCCACCGGATTCGCCATCGTATTGCGCACCACATCGCCGCATCCGCCGACCGTCGTGATCTTCGCCAGCTTGTTCAGATCGGCAATCAGCGGACGGAAATTCTTCTTGATCACCCCGTGGAACTGGAAGTCCTGGCGCGACGTCACGCGGAAGTCGTCCTGGCCATATTTCGCGGCCATGTCCAGGCAGAAGAGGAACTGCTCCGCCGTCAGGTCGCCCCCGGGAAACTTGGTGCGGAGCATCATGTAATACTCCTTATCCAAACCTTCCTTCTGCCGCGCCTTGCGCGTGTCCCGGTTGTCCTGCTGGTACGACCCATGGTGCTTGAGGATCTGCACGCTCTCTTCGGAAAAGTGGTCCGCGGGCGACGCCAGGTCCTCCGCAATGGGGCCGTACAGGCCGCCGCTGCGCGCCTTGAAGGTCTCGGTGCCGGACAATTGCTCCAGGTCGCCCTGGCTTTCGATAAGATTGGCCATTGGTCGGAAATTCCTCTACTACGGGGGGATCTGCGGGGGCCGCTGCACGGCCAGCCCGGAAATGGGCCGGTGGCGCGGGAGGCGGGATTGTACACCATTTCGCCCGCCGCACACGAATACAGCACGCCCGCGCGACGTCCACCACACCAATTATTACATACCTTATCAATTAAGTCAAGTATGCGCATCCTGCCCCCCACCATGCCGCCCGATCACCATCGGATGGCCGTCTACCCGGGCCGCCAGGCACACGCAATTCCGCCGAAGCGGAAGTGTTGCGTTACCACAGAGGACCGTGGTAAAGAGGCAATTTCACCCCCGGACTCGTTCCCACGGTCCCCCGTGGGAATGCAGATCCTGCCGCTCCCGCGGCAACGCCCAAGCCACGTAAACGAAGTGACAAAGCGTGATGGTCTCCCCGTATTCCCTTCCCCCTTCACCCTTCACCCTTCACCCTTCACCCCCGGACTCGTTCCCACGGTCCCCCGTGGGAATGCAGATTCCGCCGCTCCCGCAGCAACGCCCCAGCCGCGTAAACGAAGTGACAAAGAGCGACCGACTCCCCCTTCACCCTTCACCCTTCACCCTTCACCCTTCACCCTTCCTTCCCACTCCACCAACCACAAACCGCCTCGACCAAATGCGCCACATCATGCAGCCCCGGCTCCACCGCCACGCGGAACCCCGCCGCCTCCGCCGCGCGGCTCGTCACCGGCCCGATCGACGCCACCGCGGCCTCCCGCGTTAGCGCCGCCATCTCTTCCGCCGAAAGCAGCTCACTCAAATTCCGCACGGCCGCCGCGTTCGTAAAGACCACCAGTCCCGGCTTGAATTCCACCAGCCCCGACATCGCCCCCGCCGCGCCAGCCGGTAGCTCCATGTGGTACGCCACCGTCTCCGTCACCGCCGCGCCCCGGGCTTCCAGCGCGCCCGCCAGCGACGCCCGCGCGACGTCCGCCCGGGGAATCAGCACCCGCGACCCCGCCAGCGAGCCCAGCGCCTCCATCGCAGCCACTGCGGCTTCGGGCGTATAATTCCCGGGCGTCGCATCGGCCCGCAGATACCGCTGTTCCAATGCCGCGAGCGTCGAGGCCCCCACCGCGCAAATCTTCACCCCGCCAAGATATCGCGCGTCGCGCCCCGCCGCGTCCAGCGCCGCGAACACGCTCCGCGCGGCGTTCGCGCTCGCCAGCACGATCCAGTCATATCCCCCCAGTTCCTCGATCCCCTCGGGCCTCGACTCCTGCTGCACCTCCACCGTCGGACACACAAACACATCCGCCCCCAGCGCCCGCAGGCGCCCCTCCAGCGATTCGTTCCCGCGCGAGGAGTGCGTCACCGCCACGCGAAGCTCAAACAGCGGCCGCGACTCGAACCACGCGAGCTTTTCGCGCAGGCCCGCCACCGCCCCCGCGATAATCACAGCCGGCGCCTCGATCCCGGCCTCCGCGACCCGGCGCTCGATGTCCGCCAGTGTCCCGGAAACGGTGCGCTGCCGCGCGTACGTGCCCCACTCCACCACCGCGCAGGGCGTGTCATCCCGCCAGCCATTCGCCCGCAGCCCCTCGCGGATGCGCGGCAGCGCCGCCACGCCCATGTAAAAAACCAGTGTGTTTCCGGGACTCAGCCGCGCGAAATCAATATCCAGCGCCTTCTCCTCGCCGGACAGGTGGCCTGTAACCAGCGTCACGCCCGCCGCCAGCCCGCGATGGGTCACCGGAATGCCCGCATAGGCCGCCGCCGCCAGCCCCGCCGTGATGCCTGGAACCACTTCGAAGGGAATTCCCGCCGCCACCAAGGCCAGCGCCTCCTCCCCGCCCCGCCCGAACACAAACGGATCCCCGCCCTTCAGGCGCACCACGTTGAGCCCGCGGCGCGCGTAATCCACCAGTATCCGCTGGATTTCCGCCTGCGGCAGG
This sequence comes from Candidatus Hydrogenedentota bacterium, assembly GCA_019637335.1. NCBI lineage: Bacteria > Pseudomonadati > Candidatus Hydrogenedentota > Candidatus Hydrogenedentota bacterium. The sequence goes on from JAHBVV010000038.1 coordinate 14,810, forward strand.
CTGTGCCGGTCGGATTTCTTCCCCACATACACCCGCTCCGCCCGGGGAGCATGATCCAGCAGAACCGGATTCACCAGCGCGTCATACACGACCGCGTCGGCCACGTCCAGGCACTGGCGGCCGCGCAGGGTCAACAATCCGGGATCGCCGGGACCGGCGCCCACAAGATACACTTTTCCAGAAGACATGGGATGGGGTTCCATCGGATACGAAGGGGTTTTGCCCCATTATACGCCCCGAGGACCCGCCGCGCGCACGCCGGCGAAAAGAATTGAACCCCGGGGCGGGTTCCGGCGTAACACCATTGGCGCCCGCTTGCGCCACGGGTAGACAGATCGCCGATGATTTGGCAGAATAGCGACAGGAAGCAGCGGTAACAACAAAAAGGGGATGCCTCATGACACTCGTCACATTCTCCGGCCTTTCATTTACGCTCGCGTTTGTGTTCGCGGCAACGGCGCCAGAAAACGGCGCGATCGAAATCCATCGCGCGCCACTCGTGCTGGATTCCGCCGCGGAGCCGGTCACCCTCTCCGGCGTCGTGGCCGACGGCTCTGGCGCCCCCCTGGCGGGCGCGGCGGTGCGCTGGTGGGAGTACGAGCGCCCGGAAGGCCTCCGCAACCTCGATCAGCGCCCGGCAGCGGAAGCGCGGGAGGATGGGAGCTTCTCCGTGACTCTCCCGCGCGCCGATATCCGCTACATGGTGCAGTTCGACGCGCCCGGCTTCGAAACGGCCACGGTTTCCCACTTCGGGCCGCCCGCGACCGTTCGCGCGACGCTGCAACCACGGCCGGGGGATCCTGAACGTGTCTCTCGCGTCACGGGCCAAATCAGTCTGGATGGCGCACCGACCGCCGGGACAGTAATCCTCCGAACGCGGGCAGATGCGCACGATCGCTCGATTGCATCCGATTCTACGGGTTCTTTCCAGTTCGACGTTCCCTTCCAACGAGATCCGCGCGCCGTGGTTCACGCGGCCGCGGCAGGCCTGGTATCGGCCTACCGCAATCCAATGCCCGGCGCAAAGCCTATGGCGCTGGAACTTGGGGACCCGGGCGTCCTCCAAGGCCAGGTGGTGGACGTTGGTGAAGATGCACCGATCCCGGGATGCCAGGTTCTTTTGATCACGGGCTACGCGGGCGTCCCGTTTCGCACCACCGAAAGTGATGGCGAAGGCCGTTTCCGCGTGGAAGGGCTGCCCCCGGGGCCGTATCGCGTACGCATCACCCATCCGCGATACTACGATTCTACCAGCAATGGCAAGACCCGTCTCGAGCCTTCGCTTGACGTGGAGGCTGGTAAGAGCACGGCCTACCGCGCCACGCTGACGCCCAAGACGGAAATCTCCGGCGTCGTGCTGGACGCCAGCGGACGCCCGGTCGCCGGCGCCTGGGTGGGGATGGAACCGCGCATTTCGATCCGTTCGGACGGGCACAATCCGCTAGAACGCGTGGTCGAGTTGCCCGCGGCCGTCGTGAAATCGGATGAGGCGGGGCGCTTCTCGCTCTACACCCACCGAAACGCCATCACCAGCGCGATCGAGGCCTACCATCCGCTCGCGGGTATCGCGCGGGAGTCCATCCAGATCCCCGGCGCCGGCGGGAGCATCCAGAATGCCGAAGTACAGCTCTCCGGCGTCTTCCGGCTCCGCGGATTCGTGGCGGGTGATTCTGGCGAACCGATTCCGGGCGTCCGAATGGGCGCGATGACGTCCGGCGAAGACGGCCAGTTCGATTCCGGCATAGTCGCCGTGCCGGATCTGGAGGATGGCGCGTTGCCGCTCAACGTGGTCGCGCCGCGACCGGCGCCCGATCAGTCGACCGGCGCGCGAACCGCTTCAACCGAGACGTACTACCTGCACCGCACTCTGTCGCTCCAGCCGGCGCCTGGCGAACAGCTCGCCATTGAAGTCGCCTTGCGACCGACCCGTACCCTGGCGTTGCATGGCGTTGTCACCGACGCCGACGGCAACCCCGTAACGGATGCGGAGCTCTCCGTGAAGCCCTGGGATACCCACTCGTATGGCTGGATACCCCGGGACGGCGCGAGCCGCTCAATCCTCACGGGATCCGCGCCCCACGGCTTCCCGGATCCCACACCGAGCCTCGGCTACCGGACGCGCTCGGACCGCGACGGCGCATGGCGTCTGCTGTTTCCGCTGGAGACCCCAATCAGCCTTCTGGCATCGCACGCGCGGCAGGGAGGCGGGCCGGAAGGGCGCGCTAACATGTCCCTGCTGCTTGCACAACGGGGCGTGGAAGCCACGCTCCGCGCGGCGCACCGGGAACGCGGGCTGGAAATCACCACCTACCTGCGCGACCTGGCCACCGTGCCCGACAAGTACGAAATCGCGCTGAATTTCGATGCTCCGCAGGCCCAGCCGGAGTCATTCATCCGAGCGCGGGTCGTTGACGACAAAAACGACCCGATAGAGGGCGTCGAATGGTCCACGCCTGCCCGCGGAGGCACGGAAACCGTTCGAACCGGTCCAGACGGAATGCTGGTCCTGGAACGCCAGCGGCAAAACCGCATTACATTGCAAACCGAAGGCTGGACGATCATCTCGCCCGAACCCGCCCCCCCCGCAATGATCGACTTCAAGTTCGTGGAGGGGCCGCAGCCTCACACCATCGTCCTCGCGCGGCTGGGCGGCGTCGAGTTTCATTTCCACCACCCGGGCGGAGCGCCGGCGGACGCGTATGTGACGCTGGGCGGGGAACGCGCGGATAGCGACCGCGACAGGGATACGGGTGTTGTACGCGCCCGCGGGTTGCACGCGGGCCAGCACAAGTTCACCATCACCACCCGGGAGGGATTCCGCATAGACCACACCACCGTCGTACCTCCGGGCAAGACGGTGACGGAGCGTATCGAGATTCCAGAGGCTGACTGCACGGTCGTCTGCCAACTCCGCGGGCCGGACGGCGCGCCACAGCCCGGTCTGAGCGTCGAACTGACGGGGCCAGACTACGTGACGAGCGAGCGCAGCGACGCCGATGGCCGCGTCACGTTTCACGCGCCGCCGGGCATCTACGCGCTGACCGCCATGCGCGACGGGATCCCGTGCGTCGCCAGTGGCCACGGCGTGGCCGTCGAAGTGGCGCGCGGCCAGCGCGAACTGTCGGTGGAACTGCCCGTCACCCCGCCACCGCCCGGCGACGCGAACTCCGATCACGGCCGTCCCGCGTGCCTCACGGTTCAACTTGCCGCACAGAACACCGCTATGGCCGCGGGCATCCTGCTTACGCTCAAATCGCGGGCGGAGGCCCAGGTCAAATGGACCGGCGTCACCGACCAAACGGGATACCACACCTTCGAAAACATCCTGCCGGGGACCTACGAACTCAGCTTCGAACCTGGCGGAGCATTGATCGAGGAGTGGGTATATACCCTCCCCGTGGAGCCGGAGTCCAGACGCATCCACCGCATTCCCCTCAACGAGGGCCACACGGTCCAGGGTTACGCGCGCGGCATTATTCCCGACAATGACACATCCATTATGCTTGTTTCCCACGTGGCCGGCTTGACCGTGCGCGCGAAACCCGGGGCGGACGGCGGCTTCTGGTTCGACCACGTCCCGGCGGGCCCCGCGACCCTCTTCGTGCACCACAATGCAACCAGCCAGCGGCTGACCCGCGCGATCAACGTGGGGCCGGCTCTGCCGCCGCTCCACATCGATCGCCCGGAAATCGCGCGACGCGAGTAGCCAGCCGTATCGCGAACATTACCGACAGCCCACCTACTCCTCGCGGTCGAAATACGCCCCGTACCGCAACGGCGCGCCCGTCTCCCAGGGCCGGTAGGTGTTGAAGAACTCAATCCGCTGCGCGATGCTCGGGTGGCTGCTCCGCCACAGCATGAAGAACCAGCCGGGGTTCGGGTTGGCCAGGTTTTCCTTTTGCAAGGTCACGAAACCGGTCGCGGCGGGCCGGTTCAGGCGGGTCAGCTCGATGCCGAAGCGATCGGCCTCGCGTTCGTGGTAGCGCGTGATGCCGAAGAGCACCGGCATCACCACCAACGTGAACGCGGTCATCATGAACAGTATCAGCGGCAGCGACGCGATGTCGGAGAGCTCGTGCACGCCCCAGCGATCACCGAAGCGGCGCAAGAGCGCGCCCGACAGCCGGTGTATCAGGTAGAGCGCGGCGAACGTGGCGAAAAAAGCGAGCACGATGAAACGCGCCACGTGGTTCAGCACGTAGTGCCCCATCTCGTGGCCCATGACAAAGAGCAGCTCGTCTTCCGCAAGCTTTTCGATCGCGGTGTCCCACAGCACGATGCGCTTACTCCCCATGAACCCGGTCACGTACGCGTTCACCGCCTTGGTGTCCTCGCTCTTCTCCACCTCAAACACGTTCGCCCCGTCTATGCCCGCGCGCGACGCCAGCGCGAGAATCTTCTCTTCCAGCGCCTGATCCTTCATCGGGCCGAAGGTGTTGAACAGCGGCGCGATCCAGATCGGCGTAATGAACACCTGGAAGATTAGAAAGGGAAGCAGCAGCAGCCCCGTATACAACCACCAGCGCTTCGGGCTTTTCTTCAACAGCAAGAAAGGAATCCAGATAAACGCAAGACCGGTAACGCTCCCAAGCCCAATCGAGATGGCCGTGTCCTTGATCCATTTACCAAGGGTCTGATTCGAGAGCCCATACGCGTGCTCACGCACATACTCTACATAGAAAGACCACGGCAAGCACAGAATTGAAATCGCCAAGTTGAACAGGACGAAATAGATGACAACGATAAAGAACCACTTCCGCCCCCAGCGCGCCGCTACATTCCGCAGCCCCATCGACCACCCCGCAAACAAAAACAACAGCGGCAGCCCCAAGCCAATCGCCTGGTTCACGGCCCACACCACATTGCCCGATCGGTAGCGCCGCATCGTGAGTTCGTCGGCCTCCGGAACGGGCACGGGCTCGTGCGCCCCCGCCTCGGCGGCAACGCCCTCCACCGCCGGCGCGGCCTCCTGCGCGGCGGAAGGCAAACCGGCCAGCACGCCAACGGCAACGCATAGAAACAATACCCAGTTTTTCATCGTGTTCATCCTGTGTATTTCTTTAGCCGTGTGAAGTAGTCACCCTCGTCCCACCCAACGGTGGCGGCTTTCGGTGATCGAACACCGTCATCCCCACGAAAGTGGCTGTCGATTGACTTAACTCACCCTACACTATGGAAGAAATGAGCAGATCCGTCATCCCCGCGAACGCGGGGATCCAGCAACGCGATCGCACAAACCTCCGAATTCCACTGGATTCCCGCGTGCGCGGGAATGACGCCTCAGGTCAATAACACAGAATTGTAGGTTCTGAGGCGTCCTCACCAGTTAAACCGGCAGCCCCGAATGTGGGGATCCAGAGACCATACAACGTTAACCTCGCATACCCTCTGGATTCCCGCCTTCGCGGGAATGACGAATACTTTCAATGTAAGTGAGGCATCTCATATCGGGGAACGCCTTACTTCATACAGCTAAAGTATTACCTTCCTGTTATGGCCCCGCGCGGCGCGCGCCTACTCCGCCGCCCTCGGCGCGTGGCCCTTTTTCCCGGAATGGCCGTATTCATCCGTATCCAGAAACTCCTGGTGGTCCATCGGCACAAAATCATTCAGCGCTTCCCAGTTGAACTCGCGATCAAAGGGGTCGAAGGCCTTTTGCGGGTCGAAAATCTCCGTGTTCACCGGAAGCGCATTGTACGGCTCGGCGTTGCGCGGCGCCATCGTAAACATGTCGCCCAAATCCGACGCAAAGGCGTCGTACTGGTTCAGCGGCGGCAGCCCGAAAACCGCGAAGGCGGTCTTCAGCATGCTCCCGATGCTCGTGTGCGTGTGGGAGACATAGCCCGCGCGCGCGTAGGGGCTGATCACCATGCAGATCGACCGGTGCGCGTCCACCGAGTCCACATAGCCCTGCGCGTCGTCCTCCGTCACCATAATCACCGTCTCCGACCAGAAGGGGCTGTGGCTAATCAGTTCCACCAGCCGCCCCAGCGCCAGGTCGTTGTCGCTCATGTACGATCCCCAGAAGGGGTAGCCGTCGTCCGGGCGCTCGCCCGCGCCATGATCGTTCGGCAACATCACGCTGACGAACTGCGGGAACGGCTCCTTCCCCGACAGCCACTTCTCCTTGAATTCCTCCTCGAACATATCCATGCGGAACTGGTCGGGGATGTTGGTGTTGTACGTCGCAAACTTGCGCGAGGTCCGCTCGAAGAGCGACTGCGGCATCGGATAGTTAATCGGCAGCCGGATCCCCGTGTACCGGTACTCCTGCTCTTCGTCCTGCGGCTTGAACTCGAAGCCCAGCCCGAAGTTGTAGAAACTCACGCCGTTCCGTTCGAAATGCTCCCAGATCGCGCCGCCCTCGTTGTAATCCTCGGGGTAGATTGCCCCGGACGACCCGATAAACGCGAAATTGCCCGGCCCATCGCCCTGCGACGACTCCCCAATGCGCGCTTCCATGAATTCGTTGGGGTAGGTCCCCACGAGCCAGCGGTGCCCGTCCACGCTGTGATCGGAATCGCAGTAGAAGTTGTCGTTCACCGCAAATCGCTTCGCCAGCGCCACGTGATTCGGCATCAGCAGCACGTCCTTGACCGTGCGCGACCCGTCCTTGTTGCTGACGTCGATCGGCTTGCCCAGCCGGCAGAACTCGGGATTGCCCCGGCCGCCCGGCAGCGCGCCGAACACCTCGTCGTAGGTCCGGTTCTCCTTGCAGACGTAGATCACGTGCTTGATGGGGCTCTTCCACGCCCCGGACGGCGCCGGAACCGGGTGGCCCGGCTCGCGCGTCATCTCGGGCGCGTCAAACCGGACATTGTTCCGCACGACCCGCGCCGTCGCCTCGGCGAGCGCGTCCTCGCCCTGGGGAATCGGGATCACGTTGATGTAGCCGCGCATCAGCGCGCCGATCCCCGTGGGATCGCCCGGCGTGTGGCCGGGACCCGCGTTCGGGCCGGATCCGATCCCTTTCGCGCACGCCACATACAGCCGTTTCCCGTCCGGCGACACCGCCAGCTTGCTCGGGAACCACGCCGTGGGGATATGTCCCAGCACCTTTCGGTCGGAAAGCCGGATCACGCCAATCGCGTTGATCCCGGCCTCCGCCACATACAGGATTTCCTGATCGGGCGACAGCGCCACGCCAAACGGGATCATCCCGCGGAATTTGTCCGCCCGCGGATCGAGGGCGAGGTCGATATCCGGCTCGCGCTCGCCCGTCGCCGTGTTGATAACGGTGATGCTGTCGTTGCTCCCGTTCGAAACATACACATGATCGCCCGTCGCCGCCATGCTGTTCGGGCTGCTGCCGCCCACCGCCGGAAAGTCCTCCAGCTGCTCGCCCACCAGATGGCCCGTCTTGTGCTTCGCCGTCACCATGGGCGTCGCGCCGTCCAGCGCCACGGTCCACACCGACATGGCGCGGATATCATTCGGATCGCCCAGCGCCGGCGCGATCACGCCATCGACAGTCACCCCTTCCTCGGCCTCCTTCGACGGCACGCCAAAGGGCGGGAAGGGCAGCTTCGCCGGATTGCCCGCCTCATCCTTCATATAGGCGTACTCGAACATCCCCACGTTCGCGACATACGCCGACGACTCATCGGGCGAAAGCGCGATCCCGAAGGGATAGCGCCCCACCGCCACGGACGCCGCCACCGCGCGCGCCTCCACATCGATGGCGAGCATCCGGAAATTCGACTGATCCACGCCGTACAGATATTTTCCGTCCGATCGCAGCCGGATATCCCCGATATACCCGTGCGTGAAGTCGCCATCGTCGGTCTGGTGCGCGCAGTCAATTTCGAACAGCTTCTCCCGCGACGCCAGATCAAACGCGTACACCTTCCACGCCCGGCCGCCGGCCACATACAGCGTCTTGCTGTCCGCGCTGATCGCCAGCCCCATAAACGCCGCGTCCAGCACCCCCTCCCCCTCCGAGACATCCTCCGGAATATAAGACACCACCGGCGCCGCCGGATCCGCCAGATCCAGAATCGAAAGCTGCGGCCCGTCGCTGCTCGCCGCCACCGCCCAGCGCCCGTCCGGGCTCATCGTCAGCCCGTAGGGATGCGGACGCACCCGGTGCATCTGCCCCGACGGCGTAATCAGACGCCCGTTCGGCAGCACCGTCTCCCCCGTCTCGTTCCGCTCCACATAGCGCATTCCGGAAGGCGAAGACATGATGGGTTGTGCGTGGGCCGCGCCCGCCGCAAGAGCACAGGCCAGCAGCACGCCGGGCCGGAATCGAAAAAAAACACGGAAGCAATACATCAAAACATCCTTCAAGGCTAACGCGCGCGAGACAATTGGAAGCATGCGCGTTATTCTACAGCGAACCGGCAGCCGATCACACGCCCCCGGGCAAGCTGCAAAGCCCTCTTTCCGAAAACGTTGACGCCGACCCCTTTTGAGGGTACACTGTCTCAGTGCAGTCGTGAGTCGGTGAAGGGAGCGGATCATGGCATGGGATAAAGAACACCCACCCGAAGAGTTCTGGGGATCGGACCTACACTTCGGCTGGGGACAATGGTTACTCTCTCAACGAATTTGGTTCGCCTGCGTAGCGGCCTTCGTGCTGTTAATCATCAGCCTTCTTACAGCGTTGTTACTTCTTGGAGCGAACGAGTTTTTTCCGGGATTACTTTTCGCGGGCGTCATGGCATTCGCCTTCGGTCAGCTCTATGCCCTTTCCAACGTTATTCAGCACTGTCACCAGCTCTACTACCTCTTCAAAGACAATTCCTTCCAAGTGCGCGTGGACTTTGCGGGACCAATTGCGTTTTGGAGGGTTCTTCTGAGACGCAAATCGGAAGGCACTACGCGATTTACTCAGGATGAAATCAGAATGGTGTCGATTTCGCAAGAGCAGAAGCTCTTTCCGCGCGAAAGGACGTCTGCGCGAGCGATTCGGCTCAAGTTCACCCTGTTCAACGGGGAAGAGTACCTCCACACCCAAATGCTCAACGTGGAACCCCACTTCGAACTTGTCGAAGACCTGCGCCAGTTCCACCGGTTGCTTGATCGGCTTGAGTCCGTACTTGGCCCGGATCGAATCGAGTCGCCCGAAAGTCTCGCAAGCGCGAGGTGTTCAATACAGCAAAGCCTGCGAGACGCTGGACTTCCATCGGAAAACAACGTCCCGCCTGTCCAAACGCCGTAAGGCGCAAATGTAGGATAGGCGTCCCGCCTGTCCACCGCGCCGAAAGGCGCCAGAGTAGGCTGAAAGTCCGCCGCAGGCGGAATAGCCGTCCCGCCTGTCCACCGCGCCAACGGCGCACAAGGATCCCGGACATTTACGCCGCGGCAGGACAAGCGCAAGACTTCATGTGATCGTTGCGCTTGTGAAATGGCCCCGGTCCCCATTGCGCTCCGGTGTTGTGGCAGGCAAACACGCCTGCGCTCCCAGCCTGGCGCACTCTCGTCGTAGTATCGCGGCAAGCCAACAAAAAGTCTGACTCAACTTCATACGGCTAAAGAATTCCATGTGATGTTGGTCGCGGTCATTGCGTCAAACTCGACCCTTAATCGGCCTCCGGCGGACTTCCAGCCCACGCCGGCGACCGACGGCGGACCGGGGCTACCCCGACCGGAGGACGCACCCCCGCTTTGGGCCGCGTGCCGATTGAAAAGCGTGGCCTGTCTTGCGTGGAGATGGATTCTCCAGGATCGGGCGTATGTGCGCGGGTACGTCTTTTGCCTGCGCTGGCGATTGCTTCAGCATGCTGGCCTTTTGGCCGGATTATTGCCCCCCATCTTCGATGAAGCCATGGTATTTGCCCATGTAATAGGCGAGGAGGTAGTGAAATCCCGGGCGCAGGTTGGTCCCGTCGCCGCCGGCCGCGAGTTTCCAGGGGTCCCAGTCCCAGTAATTCTCCTGGCGCTCGTCGATGGGGAAGGCGTAGCCGTCGATTCCGCCGCCGATCGTGGGTTCGTCGCCGCCGTGGGAAACGAAGGGGACCATGTCGGTGCGGTGGGCGTTGGAGATGGGCCATTCGACGAGATCGAGGGGGTACCGCTGGAGGGTGTCGACGGCGTCCGTGTAACACGCGGGTGGCGGCGATAGGTCGGTCGTGCGCCATTGATCCGTTCGGAACTGGCCGCGGGCGCAGGCGCCATAGATGAAATTGGTGAAGGCGTTTTTCTCGAGTTGCTCATATTCCCAGTGGATCCGGATGGCGTACTGGTACATGCTGAGCAGGGTCAGATCGGTCTCGTAGCGGATGAGGTGGTAGTAATTCATGAAGGCCATGTTGTCGTCGGGCTGGTGGCCGGGGTAGTTGGGGCCGGGGAGCATCCTGGGCTGGGTCATGCCGTTCATGCCGTAGCCGTGGTCGAAGGCGAGCTTGCGGTATTCCTCCCGGTATTTGGGATCGCCGGTGATATGGTGGGCGATGGCGAGGTAGGTGAGGATGCTGTAGGAGTTAAGCCCGCGCTCGGCGTGCCAGTGGGGGTTTCGGTTGAGGTCGTCGGGCGAGAAGTGGCCCCAGCGGGTGGGCTTGCCGTCATAGTCGACGATGTTGTAGTCGTGGATGAGAACGTGGTCCATGATGCGGCGGACGACCGCGCGCACCGCCTCTTTTTCAGCCTCGCTCTCGCAGACACGGTCGTAGTAGATGGCGTATCCGAAGAAGTGGCCATCGAGTTCGTCGGAACTCGCGTCGCACTTCCAATACCACTGTCCCGTCTTATCGGTGGGGACGCGGCGCTCCAGGATTTTCCAGAGCGCGTCGCGCTGATTCCGCCGGATGTCGTAGTCGCGGTCGTAGATTTCGTTGGGATCGGGATCGGTAATGGGAACGACGTTGCGGGCGATGAGGCCCTCGGGCCCGCCGTAGGGGCCCCCCTGCGTGACCTCGCTGAGGAAGGCCAGGGCGCGGAAGGCGTTGTGGGCGTACTGGCGGTATTTCTCCTCTTTTTCGGCGGCCCAGGCAAAGCTGACCGCGCCGAGGTAGAGCCCGGTGTTGAAGCCGTCGTTGTCGGAATAGCGAGGCGTGGCCGTGCTCTTATCGCCGGGCGTCGCCAGGGTGGCGGGGTTTACATAGCCGAATTCGGTGCGGCGGTGATACTTCTCAATCTCATCTTCGTAGAAGGCGGCTTTCTCGGCGAGCGTCATGGGCTCCTGGCGAATGCAGGAGACGCCGCGCGCGGTGGCGAACCAGGCGTTGCCCTCCTGGTCGATGGCGACGTCATTCACATGGTTGTCCACCAGCCAGCGGCCTCCGTGGCGGAAGCGCCACTGCCCGTCGCGGTATTGGATGGCGCCGTTGGCGGTTCCGAACCATACCCCGCTCGCGCCGGCGGCGATGCGGGTGAAGTCGTTGTAGGGCAGGCCGTCCGCGCCGGTAAAGAGCCGCCAATCACCCTCCGCGATCCGGAACCCGACCCCCTGCGGCGCGGCGAACCAGAGGCGTCCTTCGGCGTCATAGGTCACGTCGCGCACATCGACCGGCGCCCAGCGCGTGTCGCCCTGGCGGGGCAGCACGTGCGCCCAGGACGCGCCGTCGAAGCGGAAGAGGCCGGCTTCCGCGGCCACCGCGATTTCGTCGCCGCGCCGGGCCACGCCGCGTATGCGGGAAATGTCCACGCCCAAGTCCTGGAGGCCGTCCCCGGCGGGGAGCGGGGCAATTCCAGGACCGAAAGAGGGAGCGTCTTCGTCAATGCCCCAGCGGTCGCCGCCGAGCAGGTAGATGGCGCCCGATTCGTCCATGGCGCGCACCGCGCCACCGGCGTCGATCTGGATCCGCGCGATGTGCGCGCCGGGCAGCCCGCTTTCCGCGCCATAGGCGACGTGGCGCTGTTGAATGTACGGGTGGTCGGTCAGCGGTAGTTCGGCCGCGGCCGCGGCCGCCAGGATGGCGACGGAAAATGCACGCAGGAACGGAGTGATCGGGGAGATTGAACGGAACATGACTGCATTCCTTTACTTCGCAGGGCGTACTGCGCGTTACGATTCAGCGGTGAACGGTCACCCGCTCGCGCGCGGGTGCGCGGGTGCGCGCCGCCGGCCGGACACGGGCCGGTTGGACTCCGTTGAGCCAACCCGATGCCCCGGGATTAACGTCGTGGCAAGGGGTCAGCTTTCGACGGTTCCGGAGAATCCTGGCTGCGGATCACCCAATTCGGCTTCAATCTTCGCGTGTAACTCGTTCAGCGCGTCCTGTATACGCTGACGCCGGTCTTCGATCACCTCGCGGTCCATGGATTCGGCGGGCGGTATCGGCGGCGCGTAGGCGTGGATGACCCGCGAGAAGGGCCTGGGCACGGCCATGCGATCCCAGGTGCGCAAGCGCCAGCTACGGCTGACGGCGGCGGCCAGGGGCACGACGGGGACGCCGGTGCGCGCGGAGAGGATGGCGAGGCCGGGCTGCGCCTGGCGGCGTGGTCCCCGGGGGCCGTCCATGGTGAGGCCGACGCATTCCACGAGTTCGAGGGCCTTTTCGAGCTGGCGCAGCAGGCCGGCGCCGCCCCGGGAAGTGGAACCGCGGAGGCACTCGATGTCGAAGCCGGCGGTGAGGCGCGCGGCGAGTTCGCCGTCGAAGCTGAAGCTGGATGCGGAGTGAAAGTTGGAACCGCGGTGGAGATACAGCGCGTAGGTGGCGGTCTCGTGCCAGATGCCGACGATGGCGCGGCCGCGGGGCTCGCGGGTCTGGAGGAGGTATTGTTCACCACGGACTTCGTGGCGGCAGGTGTGGAGGATACCCTTCAGAAGATTGACAACGATGGGCGGGATGACGGCAAGCTGGGCCCGCTGCTTGCGGGAATACGCCACCGGCGAGCTGTATTGGAGGTCCGGCAGTTTCACCGCTGCTCGAGCGCCTTGATGATCTGGTAAATAACGCGCGTGCGCGGGGTGGGGAGCGAGGCCAGCTGGGCCCGGCGCAACACTTCGCCGCTGATGGCCTCGATCTCGGTACGCTTTCCGGCGCGTACATCCTGCAACATACTGGAAATGTTCTCTCGCGTCGCTTCACAGACGGATTCGGCCGTTTCCACGATACTGTGCTCGAATCGATACCCCTCCGTGGCGGCCACCTTGACGGCCTCGACGACGAGATCGCGCATGAGCTGGCGCGTATCCTTGAGATCGAGCAGGCGTCCGTTGGGGAGATCGAGTATGGCGGTAAGCGGATTGATTCCGGCGCAAATCGCAAGCTTCTCCCAGAGCAGCTGCCCGGGCGACTCGGTGACCCGGGTGTTGAAACCGGCGGAATTGAGCAACAGCGCGGCGGCATGCGGGTCGCACGAGGTCCAGGCCCCGATACTGGTGAGACCCTCGGCGACGTGGCGCGTGTGGCCCTCGGCGATGAGCGTGGCGGCTTCCGAGGTGGCGCCGGCGAGCACACGGGCGCTGCCCGCGAGCGCGCAGAGCATCTCCACATTGCCGAGGCCGTTTTGCAGGGTGAGCACGGGCCCGTCGGGCGGAAGCTTGAGCTGGCCCGTACAGTGGGACTTGGTCAACACAACGATCAAATCCTGGCCGGCGGGGATCCGGGCCGTCACGGCGACGTTCACCGCGCGCGGCTCGCCGGCATGCTCGATCACGATCCCGTTTCGCGCGAGGCGGTCCGCGCGTCTCGGGTCGTGATCGACGAGCACGGTCCGGACACCGCTCTCCGCCAGTCGCCCGGCAAAGAGACAGCCCAGCGCACCCGGTCCTACGACGGCTACCTTCATTACTCAGCTCCACACCGTGTCCGTCGTTCGCAACACGGCAACGAAATTCAGATTAACCCCCCCGCGCCACGCACTTCACGGAAGGCGAATGACCCACGCGCCGTCGTAGCCCGGCTTCGCCTTGACCTTATCACATTGGGCGCGGGCCGCGTCTCGCGTGGCGAAGCCCGTGATTACAACCTTCTCGAAGGCGCCATCGGGCGAAGTCACGATGTCGGCATCCAGCCCGGTGGCGGACTTCAGTTTGCGGCGGGCCTCCTGGGCCTGGGCGGCGCGCTGCGGGCCGTTGAACGCCGCGACCTGCACGCCATAGGAGCCGCGGGTGACCGTGGGCGCCTGCGGCGCCGGCGAAGGGCTCGCGGCCGCCGTTGTGGTCGTGGTGGTGGTTGTGGTGGTTGCCGCAGGCGTGGCGGGAGCCGGAGCCGGAACAGGCCGGGGCGCTGGAGCGCTCGCGGTCGTGTCCGCGGGCTTCTGGGGCGCCGCGGGCGGCGTACTGACGGTTTCGGCCGGCGGCGTGATATCCGGAAGGCTGGCGCCGGCGGTCGGGGTCGCCGCATCCTGGGACCCCTGGGCCGGGAGCGTATTGATGTCAATGGGGGTCTTGACCATGGTGGTCGGGCGGCCGGGATCGGGCAGGGGCGCGACATCCGGCTTTCGCGCCGGATCGGCGGCGCGGGACGGGCTCACCGGCGTACCGGCGGGCGGATTGGCCGCCGTGCGCGGCGCGCCTGCCGCGGGCGCGGACGGCGGCGTATTGGCGGGCGGGGTCACTGCCGCGTTGGCGCCGCTCGGGGAGGGGCGGGGACTATCCGAAGCAATGGTGATCTGGGCCGGGTCAATCGGGCGGTCCACGTTGGCCACGACATAGCCAAGCATAAAACACACGATCCCGAAGATGAGCGCGACGGCAATTCCGATACCGAGCTGGCCCGAACTCCACTCCACACTGGCGGATTCGACGGCGCCCCGGCTGCGGTAAGTGCTATGCCTGGGCATGGAGCACCTCCCCGACGGGTTCCACGCCCGGTTCATCGCCCGTTTCGATCTCTTCGTCCACGCCGGTTTCGGACTCGCCCTCCGCCACAACCACCTCGGCCGGTTTGGCCTCCTCGCCCCGGGCATCCCGGGCAGGCTGGGGCGCGGCCCCGCCGCCGTCGCTCTCGGACGCCTCCGCGGCCGCCTCCAACTCCTGCAGGCGTTCCAAAAGGCGGACGCGCGCGGTCTCGAGCTCCGCATAGGTGAAATCGGGATCCGGCACTTCGATGAGCCGGTTCCCGATTCGGTCCGTATACAGGGTGACGCGGACGCTTCCGTCGGCTTCGTCGGACTCCTTGATGAGCCGGAAAACCTTCTGGCGCCGGAGCAGGCCGGCGGCCAGGAATGCGCGCGCCATGTCCACGCGCGACTCTTCCTCCACGGCCTCGTAAAACAACTGGCGGAGCGGCGAAAAGACCTCCGGAGCCGCTTCGGATTCGTGCTTCGGATCGTGGTAGATCATATTCCAAACGGAATAGGCGGCCCGGTTGCGCTCGCTATCCCAGCACGCCCCGCAGAAGTCCTCGCGGTGCAGGGCGCCCTCCCACTTCTTGACCGTGGACGTAATATTGGCGCCGTGCTGAAAATCGTTGCCGCAGGCGGCGCACGCGTGGGCGTTCTTGCTGATCTTGATGTTCATTATCGAAGGTACTGCTCAAATCAGGGTTGGGACACAACTGCCCGCATTACTCACCGGCGGAACGCTTTCCCCCGGCGCCGACTATTCCGCCCCCAATCTTAAACAGATCGAGGAGGATTTGTCTAGGCAGATCGACCACTTTCATGACATCGGCGGTCACTTCGACCGCGCCGCTGAGAATGGTATCGCCGACGGAAGGCATCCCATCGAGCGCGACCGTTGGATTGTGGCGCGATCCATGCACGCGAAACGCCAGCTTGAGGTTGTTCTGGCTGTGGCGGAGACCTTCGAGATTGAAATAGGTGCGGAGCGCGGGAATGCCCTGCGCGGTGGCGGGTGGCAACTCAATCCGCAGATGATAGTCAATATCGCCATCGACGACGAACCGCCCTTCGCCATTAATCGTGACGGCGTCGGAAACGAGTCTCATATTATTGGTGCGGACGACATCGCCTTGAAGCTCGACGTCGGATGTAAAATGTTCGAATTTCAAGGAAGGCGGGAGCGTGATCGCGCCCCCCTCAATCTGGCGGGCAAACTGAGCGAATAGGAAGTCGGCGCTGAACTGGCCGTCGGCTACGTCAAAATAACCGTTTCCCCGAAGCGTGCCGCGATCATCCCGATCAATGATGTACTTGATGCCGCCGGTCATCGTCCCGGTGAAGACGGGCGGTAGCTTCAGATGATCGAGCAGGAAGCGGGCGGGAACCCGCTCCCAGTGGAAGTCCGATTCCTGGAGGTTTTCCGGCTTGGCGAGGCTGTACATCCCGCCGATATTGCCGCCGCCCACCTGGGCCGAAAACGACTCAAAGCCGCTTTCCCCGTCGTGCTGAAAAGCGGTTCCGGTGAATTCGGCGCCCTCCCACGGGGGATAAGTCAATTCATCGGCCTTCAGGGTGTAGGTCCAGCGGCGGTCCAGCGGCGGAAATCGATCCATACTGGGATCATCATCCTCGCGCAGCGGGAGCATCCAGGGCGATCCGACGGGTGGCAAATCGGCGCTGGCGACGTCGAGCGTGAGCTCGCCGGTTCTTTCGTCGCCCCGCTTTCGAACGGTGGTGTCCACCCGGATGTCTTTCCCGGAGATCCGGTCGCGGAGGCCGGCCGGTTGCAGGGTCAGGTCGTCGATATGGCCGCCAATCCGCATTTCGGAGTTGCCGGAATCGCCCGGGAGCCGGGTCCATTGGAGCGTGGCGCCGGTCCCGGTTCCGCCACCGATCGCGTAGGGAATGTTCAGAAGCTTGTTCGCCGTGGCCATGGAGACCTTGGACGAGCTTGCGGCTGCTTCGAGCGGCAGCCACTTGTCCGCACGCCGCGCGAAGCTGATTTCCGCGGCGATTTCGGTGGTGTCAATGGCGGCGGAGAACGCGAGGCTGGCGGTCTTTCCGGTCGCAATCTCGGCGCGGACGTCCTCCAGCCGGGCGCCGATGCCGGGGGCCTTCGCAATCCACCATTCCCATTCGATGCCGGCCCGGGTCAGATCGATGGTGGCGTCCAGGGTCAGCGTGCCGGGTACGTAGCTCCCGGACATGCGCTCGATGGACGCTGCCCCGTACATCGCCAGTGCTGGGTTGTCTTTCACGAAGGCAAGTTCCTCAAGCGCGCCTATCGATCCGGAAAGGTCAAACTTCACGGCTTTCCTCGCCAGATCGTAGCGAAGGCTTCCCATGATTGTATTGCCCGCAACCTGAGCCACAGCCGGGTCGATTACGATCCCGTCGCCGGAAAAGGTCAGATTGCCGGACAGATTCTCCGCGACGATTGCGGTGGCCGGATGACGAACCGCGCCCCCGGCAAGGGCGAGGCTGCCGCGCGGGAACTCCGCGTCGGAATCCCAGGATAGGCTGAGCAGGCTGAACTTGAGATCCGCGCTGGGATTGGCGGCGGCGGCGGGGGCGAAGCGCAGCCCCCCATTGGCCATTTGCACCTCGACGCCCACGCGGGGTTCCTCGGCGTTGCCGCGCAAGGTGACGAAAAACTTGTACGGTTCCGGCGTTTCAATTTCGAGGCTGCCATACTCCGCCAGCCATTTTCCGGATACCATTTCCATCACCCGAGCGACGGGAAGCTGCTGCACTTCGAGACGCAGGTCGAATTCGGGTAGGGGCTGGGCCATGTCAATGGTCCCCTCCACGCGTCCTTCAAACTCGGGGGCGATGGTCCTCGCGCTATTGAGCGTGAACAGGCGGCTGGCCAGGTCGTAGCTTGCAAGCCCCGTCAACACACCTTCCGGCGGAACGGGGTAGGTTGCGGCGTCCTGAAATTGCAGGCCCTTGAACGGCAGCTCAAGGGCGACAACCATCGCGCGGCGCGGATAGCCCGAAAGGCGAATGCTCGGCGCCAGCCGCCCCGCGGCGAGGATGTCCGACGCCTGGGGGAAGAAGACGGCAATGTCCGATGGGGACAGGCCGTCGCTCTGGAAGCGGAGATCGAAGTCCTCAAGCGTTGCATAGCGGGCGAATACGGCGAACGCCTGCCCCTCGTCTCCGCCGAGTCTCCCGGTGATGTTCGCGATGATGTGGGGAGAGCCGGAGAGGCGATTCAGGTCGAAGTCGAGACCGCCGATTTCGAGCCGGCTGTTGCCGACGGCGCCCTCGATCTCCAGGGTGCAATCCTCCCCGACCACCCTAAAGGACGCACCCCCGCCAAGCCCCGATGGGAGGGCGACATCGCTGGCAAGCCAGGCGTTTTCAGGCGGCCTGGCGAGACGGATCCGGGCGTGGTCAAGTTCGAGGCGGTCCAGCGCAATGCGGCCCTGGATAAGCTCGATCAGGCTCACATGGAGGAAGGCCCGGGGGACAAACAAATCCGCCTTCGGGCCGGATTCGGTATCCACCTCGACGTGCAACTGGTCGAGGCGGATCCCGGTTAACCCGTGCACCTGGAGACGCTCCACGCGAATCAGAAGCCCAGTGCGCGCCTGAATCTCGGCGTAAATGGACCCCCGGAGGCGTTCAAGCTGGTATTTCACGAGCAGCATGCCCGCGGCCGCGGCCGCGGCAAGCACAAGCAGGGCCAGAAGCCACATGCGCGCCATGCGGCTCGGGCCCGTGCCTGAATGCCGTTGTTCTATGTCCAGGGTGCTACTCGGCGCCACTCGCTTCCTGCATTACGTCCGCGCTGTCCTGCGAGGCGCCCGCCCACGGAAGGCCCTTGATCTGGATAATCTGCTGGCGGATCGACTCGGTCACGTCGGGGTTGTCTTTGAGAAACTGCCGGGTCGCTTCGCGGCCCTGGCCCAGATTTTCGCCGTTCATGGAGAACCAGGCGCCGCTCTTGCGTATGATCTTCTCCTCCACCGCCAGATCGAGGATGTTGCCTTCCTTCGAAATGCCCTCGTTGAACAGGATCTCGAACTCCGCTGTGCGGAACGGGGCGCCCAGCTTGTTTTTGACCACCTTCACCTTCACGCGGTTGCCGACGTTCTCCTCTTTTTCCTTGAGGGAGGCTATCCGGCGAATATCGAGGCGGATACTCGAGTAGAACTTGAGCGCGCGGCCGCCGGTCGTGGTCTCGGGGCTGCCAAACATGACGCCGATCTTCTCGCGGATCTGGTTGATAAAAATCACCAGGGTGTTGGAGCGGCTGATAATGGCCGTGAGCTTGCGCAGGGCCTGGGACATCAGGCGCGCCTGGAGGCCCATGTGGCTATCGCCCATCTCGCCCTCCACTTCGGCCTTGGGAACGAGCGCGGCGACGGAGTCGATCACGATCACATTGACGGCGTTGCTGCGCACGAGGCTTTCGCAGATTTCGAGCGCCTGTTCCGCCGTATCCGGCTGGGAAACCAGCAGATTATCAATATCCACGCCGATCTTGGACGCGAACTGCGGGTCGAGGGCGTGTTCCGCGTCGATGAAGCACGCGATGCCGCCCGCCCGCTGGGCATTGGCCACCACGTGGAGCGCGAGCGTGGTTTTACCGGAGGATTCCGGGCCGAAGATTTCGACCACGCGGCCGACGGGCAAGCCGCCGATACCGGTGGCGATATCCAGGGTCAGGCTGCCCGTGGAAATGGCCTCCACCCGCTGATTCATGCTGTCATCGCCCAGGCGCACCAGCGTGCCCCGCCCAAATTGTTTCTCAAGCTGGGCCAGCGCAATATCCAGCGCCTTGCCCTTTTCACTGTCCGCTGTCGGTTTGGCAGCCATCGTCTTTCCTCCGGTTTTACTGAACAAACATTCACCTGAGGCCTATCTTGCCAAAACACTGAACGAATGTCAAGTAAAAAATCGCCTCGCACGGATTACCACGCAAGTTTACGACTTTCCAACACGGATTGCACATCTTCCCGGGGCGCCGGCCCGACCACACAGGCGTGGACGGCGTTTCCCCGGCCGCGCGTCACAGGGACCATCCGTTGTGCATGGGGCGCTCAAGCATGGCGTTGGCGGCGTCGTTGCCGGTAAATCGTTCCGCCTTCGGGTCCCAGTGCAGGGTTTGCCCGAGGCGTGCGGCGATGTCCGCCAGCATGCCCTGGTACGATGCGACGTGCGCGGCGTCGACGTTGGACACGGGGTCGGTGCGCGTCCGGATACAGTCGGCCAGATTTCGACCGTGGTGGGTCGAGTCCGTAAGCCGTTCGTCCGTATCCTTGAACTGGACCGTCAACAGGGATCCCGGTTCCGCCCAGATGCCGGCCCGGTCCACGTGCACCCAGCCCTCGTCGCCGATGAAACGGCAGCCGAGTTTCTGTCCTGTCTCGTCGGTAAAACGCATGATCAGGCCGTCTTCATACGTAAACGTGGCGTCCCACGAGTCGATGTTGTTGGTGAAGCCCTCATTCCGGTAGGTCGCCTTGCAGGCCACCGCGAAGGGCGTGGTTCCCACCCGCGGACAGCCCCAATTGGCGATGTCCAGGTGGTGCACGCCCCAATTGCAGATGAAGCCCGCGCAGTAGTCCCAAATCAGATACCAGTCTGGCCAGGCGACGCGGCCGGGGTTGTAGGGTTCATCGGGGGCCGGACCGCGCCACATGGCCCAGTCGAACCCTTCGGGGACGGGCTGCGGATCGAGGGATCCGGCGTATTTGGGACGGTAGCGGGGGCCCTCCGCCGCCACTTCCACCCGCGTGATAGTCCCCAGGTAGCCGTTTCGGGCCAGGGTGCATGCGTGCTGGAAATCGGCCAGCGACCGCTGCCACGTGCCGGTCTGGAAAACGCGTTTGGTTTCGCGCACGGTGTCGCGAATGATCCGCGACTCTTGAACAGAAACGCCCAGGGGCTTCTCGCAATAGAGGTCCTTGCCGGCTTTTGCGGCTTCCGTGGCCATGAGGGCGTGCCAGTGATCCTGCGCGGCGATCATGACCGCGTCAATATCCTCGCGGGCAAGCAGTTCCCGGTAATCGCCGTACATGGCGCAACCGGCGTCGCCATACTTCGCGTCGACAATGGATTTCGCATTCTCGCGGCGATCGGCGTAGGCGTCGCACACGGCGACCACCCGCACCTCCTCCAGATCGAGGAAGTTCTTCATGTTGCTGACGCCCATGCTGCCGACGCCGACGCAGCCCAGGGCGATCTTGTTGTTGGCGGAGGTATCGCCGGCGGCGGCCCGTCCTCCGGGCGTCAGCCCGAGCGCGGCGCCGGTAACAAGCGAACGGTGCAGGAATTGACGGCGGTTCAGGTGGGCGCGCATGGAAACATTCTCCCCGAAATCAGCCGCATATAGCGGCGCCGCCCCCGTATGAAGTCTAATCCATTCTCGCACAACGCGCGCGCGGTAGCAACGTTCCCGGCGCTCTCCGCGGAGTTCTCACGCCTGCCGACCGCAATTTCGCCGGGCGGCTTCTATCACCTCGACGGTTTTTGCTACTGTGCCCGTATAACACACGATAGCCAGTTCATTTTTCAGCACACCCCGAGGAGCCCGTGATGCCGTACTATGCCACCCTGCTAATCCTGCTTGCCCTTCCACTCCACGCCGCGGCCGGGCCCCAGGGCGCGCCGGTTGACGCCGACAGCGAAAGCGGGGCCGAGATCTATCGCCTGGGCGCGGACCCGCGTCCGGCGGACAACATCTACGGCGAGCAGCCCTATGGCGATGCCTCGGGGACGCGGATCGCGGTTCGTTACTATTCAACCGACGCGCACCCGGGCGGCATCAACATCCTCGATTTGGAAGACGGGAGCAACCACGAGATTCTCTCCGGCAGCCCGCCCTTCCCCGCGTTCCACGGCTGGGGCGAGTGGCTGTATTACGCGGAGACCGTGGACGGCGTGAAAATGCTGCGGCGCTGCAATTACCAGACGCTCGCCGTGGAGAACGTGGCCGAACTCCCGGAAGATCGCGGCCTCTACAGCTACGGGACGGTGTCGCGCGACCACCGGTACTACGCCGTGGCCGTGCGGCCGCTGGAGGGCGGGCCCGCGAAGGTACACCTGCTGGACATCGCGGCGAACACGTGGAGCATGCTGCTGGACAAGCCGGGATACCACGCGAAGCACGAGCAGTTCTCGAGCGACGGGCGGAACCGGGTGCTGATCCAGCTGAACCAGGAACCCGATGTGAAGATGGTGTTGCTCAGCGAACTGGAGATCGGCGGCGGCGAAACGCGCTTTCCGGCGGACCAGCCGTATACCCTTCGCCCGACGGGCCACGAGGCCTGGATCGGCACGACCAGCGAGATCCTTTTTTCGACGGCGACGGACGACAGGACCCCGGGCAACCTGTGGCGCGGGAAAGTGGGCGACGCCTCCCCCACGCTGGTTTATGAAGGCAAGCGCTTTAACCATGTGAGCGTGTCGAAGGATGGCCGGTACTGGATTGGCGACACGAGCGAGGAGGGGGTGCCGATCTACATCGGCAACTTCGAGACCGGCGAGGCCCGGCGGGCGGTCTTTTCCCGAACGGAAAGCGATGGCAAACAATGGAGCCACACCCACCCGTACCTGACGGCGGACAACCAATGGCTCATCTTCGGCGCGCGGCGCGACGGGCATCCCCAGGTCTACGGCGCGAAGCTGAAGGCGGGGTGGCTGGGGTCGTTTTGATCGGGTTGCGCGGCGGCGATTGACTGCGGCAACCTCCCGTGGGATAATTGCGCCATGAGTACGTCACGCGTGGATCACAAACATCGAATCGAGCTCCCTGGTAGCCAGCCGGGGGACGTGTTCGAGGTGCAACGGCAGGCAGATGGAGGGTATGTCCTGGTACACCTTCATGAGCCTCCAACCGAGAGGCGAAAAACCCGCGACGAAATCCTCGAGGCCATCGATGCCAATCCGCTCAAGTTGTCGATGACCTGGGAAGAGATTCGAAAGGCTACGCGGGACCTGTGATTCTGCTGGATACCAACGTATTGGTCTACGCGGACGATCGCCATTCAACCTTCTTCAACTGGTCGAGACAGATCATTGCCGACGCATCATCAGTTGAGTCCGCTGTGACCAATCCTATCGTGATCGCCGAGCTTTGTGTTGGAGAAACGGACCCTGCCCCTATCCCCGCGCGTATTGAGGCGTGGGGTGTGATTCTCATCGATCTTCCGGTCGCCGCGTCGCTGTTGTGCGCGAACGCGTACAGGCTTTACCGTCAACGAAGACTGGCGGACTCCGGCAGGCCGGCCCCCGATGTGCCCCTTCCAGATTTTTTCATCGGAGCGCATGCCGCCATCATGGGGTGGGAATTGGCCACGGCTGATCCCGGGCGTTTCAAGACGTACTTCCCCGAAGTAACGCTTCTGCTGCCAGAGCAAACGGGCACGTAACGGAGCCTCCGTAGGCCGGCAGATCCCAGAACCTATCGCGGCGCCGCCCGCGCTCCCAGCCTTGATCACGCTTGTCGCTGTGCCAGGCGCCCGGGGGCGCCCCGCTTGTCAGGGCTCCGCGGGGGCGGAGGGGTTGAGCGGCGCCGTATCCCCTTCCCCGCCGGGTACATCCCGGTAGCGCGGGACGAGCGGGGTCAGGTCGTCGTCAACGATCAGATCGCGCTCGAGCTCCATGGCGAGGTCCATCACGGCGGTCACCCGGGCCTCGGGCGCGCGGGGATGGCGCCGAAGCACAACGCGGACCTGCGCGGGCGCCTCGGTGAAGAGGCCGCGCAAATCGTCAAGGCTCGCCCGCTCTCCCCCGGCGTGAATATCGCCGCTCTGCCCGACGGCGACCGCGATTTCGTTCTTGCCGGCGGATACGGTGTTCGCCAGCCGGCCCCAGAGCGATTTCTGGTTGTGGCGGTGCGCGCTGGAAATCGATTCCTCGGCGCGCGCGAGCATGGCGGCGTGCGGGTCGGTGAACTCATCAACGATGGTGGGGGTAATGAAAATCAGCAGCGAGCTCTTCTGGGACTGCTTGTTCGGGTAACGGAACAGGCGGCCGATACCCGGCAGATCGCCCAGGAACGGGGTGCGGGTCTCCGTGGTCCCGGCGCGGTCGCGGCGGAGGCCGCCGAGGACCACCGTGTCACCGGACTGGATCCGGAGCTGGGTTTCGGCGCGGCGGACGGTCTTCTGCGGAACGGTGGAGGCCTGATCGCTGGCGAGGACGCGCACTTCCACGAAGGTGCTGTCCTCGGCGCTGATGTCGAGGAGAATGTTTTCCTTCGACGTGATGCGCGGGAGGACCTTGAGAATCGTCCCCACGTCAATGAACTCGACGCGGTTGGTGTTGTTCACGGCGCCGAGGTTGTTGAAGCTGGTGTTGAAGAAGGTGGTCGCGGAAACGAAGGGCACCTGGGTGGCGTTCTCGAAGATGGCCTCCTCCCCATCCTGCACGGCGACCCGCGGCGAGGAGAGAACCGTCGCCTTATTCTTGCGATCAAGGTATTCGAGTGTCACGGCAAGGTTGGCGCCCTCAATGCGGTCCACCACGTTTTCGCCGTCGATATTGGTCACGATCGGGCGCACGATACGACCGGCGCCGTCCAATTGAAGCGCGCCGTAGAGCGGCACGGCGTAGGGCAACTGGCCGACGTTGAGGTTGCCTTCCTCCGGATTGAAGCCGCTGCCGCCGTCGAAAAAGATGGGCGAGCGCCCGCTGGAACCGAAGTAGGACCAGTTGATGTTGAATTCCCGCTCCACATCGGATCCGACTTCAACAATAAAGGCCTCGATCTGCACCTGCTTGCGCTGCACGTCGGAGGTGGCGATAAATCGGTCGATTTCCTCGAGCTTGGCCGCGATGGCGGTGACGGTGATCTGGTGCACGTCCTTGTTCACCACGATCTCGCCCATCTCCGGGGGCACCCGGGCCTCGATGGCGTCCGCCAGGAAATCGAGGTCGGCGTAATCGACGATCCACGTGCGCGATTCCAGGGCACGATCGAGCACCGCGATCAGATCCGCGATCTCCTCGACCCGCCCGGGCACGTCCTTTACCGTCACCGAATTGTTGCGCGGGTCGACATGCATGACGCCGCGATCGGAGAGGGCGACTTCGAGGTAGTCGAGGGTGTCGAGCGCGAAAACATGATCCAGATGAAAAGTCCGCGCGTCCAGCGGCGTATCCACGGCGCGCAGGGCCTCGGCCATGCGATCGAGCACAGCGGGCTGGTCCCAGGCGATGAGGGTATTGGTCCGGCTGTCGGGCAGGAGGCTGCCGGCGGGGCTGAGCATGCCGGCAAGCGCGGCCTGCACATCGGCAAAGGCGGCGTGGGCGACCCGGAATTCACGGCTCTTCATCGGCGCGTCCAGATCGGCGAGCAATTCCTCAACAATCCGGAGGTTGTCCGGCGTATCCCAGACGTGCAGCTGGCGCGACGGCGCGTCGGCGACCAGCCGCCCCTTACTGGAAAGAAGCCGGGCGACGACGGGCTCGACAGCGCGGGTATCCGTGTGCTGGAGGGCGAAGCGGCGCGACTCCAGCTTGCCGAACTCGCGGCGCTGCCACTCTGCAACCGTCATGACGTAGAGATACCCTTTTCCCGCGTCATACTCGTAGTAAATGTCATGGAACTTCAGGATTTCCATGGCCTGCTGCGGCGTGGCTTCGGTAATCCAGAATTCCAGCGTCTTGCCGCGGGCCTCCTCCGAGACGAGGATATTCCAAAGCGTGGCCAGCCGGATATCGTCGAGGAATTCGGCGACCGTTCGGGGGCCCATCAGGTCGATGAGAACCTCGCCTCCTTCCGGGAGCGGGCCGTATTCGACCTCGCGGTCGAGTATTACCTCAAAAGGCTGTGCGGCGGCCCCCGATTGGGCGGGCGGCGCCGCGCTCCATTCCGGCAATACGCCGGTTGCGGACTGCGGCGGCGCGGCGGCGCCGGTGATCAGCCCGGGTTGCATCGCCGCGCCGTCGCCGCGGCCCGTTACGGTCCGCACCGGCGGGCCCGCACTGGCGGGAGGCTGCTCGCCCGCTTCCTGGCGCTGGCGGGAATCGGCGTCCCCGGTCGCGGCGCGGTCCGGTTCGGCGGCGGGCTGTGCGAAACGCCCGTTTCCGGAAAAGCGCGTGGGCGTTTCGCGTCCGGGATCGCCGCCCGTGCCGAGGCCGGGGTCGATGAGATCGGGAATGCCGGGACGCGGGCGCGGCGAGGTGGGCGACTGCCCCTGCGCCATGGCGAGGGCGGCGACGGCCATGGCGGCCAGCACGGCGGCAATTAGTGCACGAGCATTGCGCATACGCTTCCCAACCCGAGACGGGGCGCGGGGATAAGGGCCCGACCGCTGGTCTCCGGTTCCCGTTTGACTCCGGGCGCTATGATACCCGCCCGCGCATGGCGAATAGCAAACTGGCGTTCATCGCGGGGGCCGGCGCTTGAGGAGGGCGAGCGCTTCGACGTGCGGCGTGTGCGGGAACAGGTCGAAGGCTTCGAGCGCGGCGAGGTCGTAGGCCTCCGCGAGAACGGCCATTTCGCGGGCGAGCAGCTTGGGATTGCAGGAAACGTAGAGGATGTGTTCCGGCAGAAACTCCAACAGGCGCTTGATGACCTTGGGATGCAACGCCGAGCGCGGCGGATCGAGAATGACCATGGCGCCCGCCGCGAAGCTTCCGGCTTCGCGCTGCGCGTTCAGGTAGCGCTCGGTCCGCGCGGTGATAAAGGCAACGTTATCGATGCCGTTTACCCGCGCGTTGTGGCGCCCGTCCTCGGAGGCGGGTTCCACCTCCTCCACGGACCACACGTGACTGACCAGATCGCTGCACGCGAAGGCGATGCCGCCGGCCCCGCCGTAGAGGTCGTAAAGCGAGTCCGGGGCCACGGCGCGAACGTGGTTGCGGATGGCCGCGTAGAGGTTCTCGGTCGCCAGGGGATTCGTCTGGAAAAAGCTGAGGGGCGAAATCCGGAAGTCCAGCCGCCGCGTCGCTTCGCCATCCGGCAGCAGGAGCGTCTCGGTAATGTGCGGCGCGCCCGCCAGCAGCTCCAGGCGTTCCGCCGTGGCCACATCGCTCCGGCCCGTGAAATAGCCGCGGTATACACTCGTGGCGCCGTAGACCGACTGCGCAAGGTCCACGAAGGGGCCGCAATCCAATTCGCCTTCGTGCGTGATGAGCACCACCATTTTCTCGCCGGAGCGCTTGCCGTCACGCACCAGGAGATAGCGCAGGACGCCGTCCGTCGTGCGGTTGTCCCACGCGCGGATGTCCTTCTCGCGGTACCACTGGCGGGTGGCCCGGAGCAGCGCGCCGGCGCCCTCGGGGCCGATGTGGCACGCGTCGATGTCCAGCGGCCAGTACCACTGCCCCTTCTTCTTGAAACCCAGAACGGTCTCGCGCACAAAATCTTTCGGGGGCGGCTCGGGGTAGCGCATGCGATCAAACGCGGGATCGATCTTATTGCGGTAGTGCCAGATCACGGGCGAGGGCGTGACCGGGACCGGCGCGGTCCAGTAATCCTGGAAGAGGGCGCCGAGCATTTCGGATTTCTCGGCCACCTGACGCGCATAGGGCACATCCTGGCTCTTGCATCCACCACACTCCCCGAAATGAGGACAGCGTACGTCGGTCGAGGCGGCTGGGGTGGTGTCTGACATGCGAAATGGACCTGGTGGGGTTGCGGGGGGAGGCGCCGAGGGGAAACGGCGCGAAGGCATAGGATACCGTCTGTTCGCGCGCGGCGCAAACCGGTCAGGCGGTAGCGGGTGCGGACCTGATATTACTGATGAATTGCGAGCGGCATGAAGCGGGCTTTCAGCCCTCATCGCCTTTTGGATCCCTTTGCCTGGACCGATGGCTCAGATTTGAAGCAGGCCTTCGGCGCTGAATACCTGAATATCGTTGCTTCAGCGCCGAAGGCGCCGGATCATATCAGCCTGGGCCGCAGGCCCAGGAAAAATGACGACGATTTCGGACAGGGCTGAAAGCCCGTATCATACTGGGTTGCCGTCGAACCCAAAAAACGGTAACACTTTAGCGGTCTGAAGTGCGGATCAGTATGTGTTTTTGTTTATGGAGCCGGTGTGCATGGAGCGCCGGCGGCGCAATCTGCCGGCGGGCCGCCGGCGCTCCATGGTTGCGCGTAGCCTTTATTCAGCAAGTCGCTCTGGTTTGGCCACTGTACTTCGATCGGCTAAAGTGATACCAAAAATCGAGACTTTTCTGGTTCATCCGGTTTTGGCGTACTTGGAACGACGATTAACGTCTGGCCGAACGAAGATAACCCCAGTCTCTACATGGGCGGCCAACGTGGGTTAGCCTTCCAGGCTGACGCAGCGCGAGCGGCGCCTTCGAACGGCCCATCAACGCCACAAAACGCAGCCCCGGACTCCCAAGGCGATACGATACTTCCCTCATTCGTGACCAATCGCGGTTGAACTCATCGAATTCCTTCTTTATCCGTGCAATCCGTGTTATCCGTGGTCAAGAATCCAGATCGCGGCCAAACGCCGCGCTGAGTCCATTCGCGCTCACTTCCAGTTCAAACAAATCTTTTGTGTTCTCTGTGCCCTTTGTGGCTCCTGATCCAATCCCCCCGCGCATCAACCCCGCATCCCGACCCGGATCCATTCCATACACTTTGGCGTGGCCCCCTTCAAAGACTTCTTCTCTTCGCGCCCTTGTGGTGATCCCTTCTTCGGTCGCGGCCAGCGGTTGCTCAAAGGAATCCGCGCCACGCTCCATTAACGTCCCGACCGCCGGACAACAATTCCCGGTCACTTTCGACAGAGCCGCCGTGGATCCAAAATCTCCGCAATCCTTCAACGCCCGCCGACGTGGCTTGGCCTTCCAGGCGGACGCGGGGCGCCGCCCGGATCCGGCGAGGCTCGTCGGGCCTGAAATCGCTCGCCGTGAATTTCCCCTGCGCCACCCGTTAAGGATGAAAGGCCGGCTGCTTCGCAACCGGTACACAGCCGGGACGGCTGTGCCACGTTCTTTGCACGCTTCACCTGGGTTTCTAAGAGTACCTTTCAAGGAATGTGGCACAGGTCGACGACGCGCCGTGGTGGGCGTCCCGCCTGTGTGTATTTTCGGCGCAGCCTGGAGGCTGGTCTGGCGGGCGGCGGGGGTGCTATAAGTGGCGGTATCGACTGAACATCATTTACTGGAGCGCGAATCCATGCTGAACGGGCTGCTTTCGTTACTTTTACTCGCCCCATTCTCCGGGGCGGGAATCGAGATTCATGCGGACTATCCGGGAGCGAATATTGCCGTGGCGCGCCACGAGGACGATACCGTTTACCTGTCCCAGGAATTGCGGGACACGTCCGGGTGGTGGTTCTACTGGAATTTCGGCGCGGATGGCGCGCCGGGCGAGACCGTAACGTTCCGCTTCACCGACGGGAACGTCATCGGGACCCGGGGGCCGGCGATCAGCACGGACGCGGGGGCCACGTGGCGCTGGCTCGGCACGGACACGGTGGAAAAGACCGAGGACGGCGTGTTGTTCCGCTACACGTTCGATGGGACCGCGCCGTCCGTCCGGTTCGCGTTTGCGCCGCCCTACCAGGCCGCCGATCTCGATCGCTTTCTCGCGCGGCAGGCGGCGGGCGCGCATCTCGCGGTGGAGACGCTGTGTGAAAGCGAGAAGGGGCGTCCCGTACCCCGGGTGCGCATCGGGCGCCTGGACGGCGGGGCCGAACACCGGCTCCTGCTGACGGCGCGGCACCACAGCTGCGAATCGATGGCGAGCTACGTGCTGGAAGGCCTGATGGCGGCCCTGCTCGGGGACGGCGAGGACGCGGCCTGGTTCCGGGCGAACGCCGAGGCCCTGGTAATACCGATGGTGGATATGGACGGCGTAGAGGACGGCGACCAAGGGAAGAACCGCATTCCCCGGGATCACGGGCGCGACTACCAGGGCGATAGCATCTACAAAAGCACGCGCGCGATCCGCGAGACGGCCCCGGGGTGGTCCGAGGGAAGGCTTCGACTCGTGATGGACTTCCATTGTCCGCATATCCGCGGGGGCGATAACGAGCGGATCTACCAGGTGGGGCGTTCGGATCCGGCGCATTGGGCGGAACAGCAGCGTTTCGCGGGTCTTTTGGCCGGACAACCGAACCTGCCGCTCCCCTATGCGGCGTCCAACGACCTGCCGTTCGGGGAAAGCTGGAACCAACCGAGTAATTATACGGCGGGCGCGGGGATCTTTCAGTGGGCGGCGGGCCTGGACGGGGTACGCTGCGCGACGGCGTTCGAGATCCCGTATGCAAACGCGGGCGAGGCCACGATCACGCCGGACAATGCGCGGGCCTTCGGCGCGGCGATGATCCCGGCGATTCGCGCGTGGCTGGAGTGAGTTGGCTTCAGGCTGTAGGCTTTAGGGTGGAGACTATGGGTTGGCGATTGTTTGGGGGTTGGGGCGATTGTGGCGTGTGGATGCGGTATACTCTCGGCTTGTGATTGTCGTTTCAGAAAACGCAATACTTCAGCCGTCTGAAGTAAGGCGTTCGCCGATACGAGATGCCTTCATTACACCGGATGTATTCGTCATTCCCGCGAAGGCGGGAATCCAGAGGGTTTGCGAGGGTAGCGTTGCAAGGTCTCTGGATCCCCACTTTCGGGGCTGTCGGTTTAACTGATGCGGACGCCTCAAAACCTACAAGTTTGTGCTACTGTCTTACAGCGTCATTCCCGCGAAAGCGGGAATCCAGTGGAATTCGGAGGTTTGTGCGATCGCGTTGCTGGATCCCCGCGTTCGCGGGGATGACGGATCGGCTCATTCCTTCCATAGTGTAGGGTGAGTTAAGTAAACCGACAGCCCCTTTCGTGGGGATGACGGTTTTCGAGCACGGAGAGCCGCCACCGTCGGGTGCGACGAGGGTGACTACTTCAGACGGCTAAAGAATTACCAGAAAACCAACCTGTTGAGGCTCCATGAAATTCCGCTGGATGCATATACTGATCGGCGCGGTAGCCGCCGCGTTGCTGGTGGCGATCGCCACGCAGCTCCCGTATATCGAGTTCAATCCGCCGACGCGCTCGCTGATTCCGCCGAAGGGCAAATACGATGTCCGCATTCTGCGCGACACCTACGGCGTGCCGCATATCTACGGTAAGACGGACGCGGATTGCGCGTACGGGCTGGCGTACGCGCACGCGGAAGACGATTTCGCAACGATCCAGGAGGCCCTCTACCTGTCGCGGGGGAAACTCGCCCTCTTGCAGGGCCGGGAGTCCGCGCCGATGGATTACCTGGTGCAGTTGTTCCGCCACCGCGAAATCGTGGCGGAAAAGTATGCGACCGACCTGAGCCCAGAGGTGCGGGCGCTTTGCGAGGCCTACGCGGACGGTTTCAACCACTACGCGGCGCTGCACCCGGAGGAGGTCGTTCCAGGCATCCTCCCGGCCACCGGGCTGGATATCGTGGCGGGCTTCGTGATCAAGGTTCCGTTCTTCTTCGGTCTCGACCGCGAGTTGGAACGTATCTACGAGACCCGGCGCCATTCGCCGGTTTCGGAGCGTGTGGCGCGCGCGGAAGATGCGGATTTCAGCCTGACGAACGGGCTCCCCACGGGTTCGAACGCCTTTGCCATCGCGCCGGGCCGGACACCGGACGGAAAGACGCACCTGGCGATCAACTCACACCAGCCGTGGACCGGCCCGGTGTCCTGGTACGAGGCGCGCCTGAAGAGCGAGGAGGGCCTGGACATCACCGGCGGCGTGTTTCCCGGCACCCCGGTCATCCTGCACGGGCACAACCGCGATCTGGGCTGGGCGCACACCGTGAACAGCCCGGACCTTGTGGACGTGTACGTGCTGGAGATGAATCCGGACAATCCGAACGAATACCGCTTCGATGGCGAATGGCGGGAACTGGAAGCAGCCACCGCCGTGCTGCCCGTGAATCTGTTCGGCGGCTTCGTGTGGAAGGTGACACGCGAGATGCTCTATTCCGTGCACGGGCCGGTGGTGCGGCGTCCGCACGGGGTATACGCGGTGCGCTACGCGGGCCACGGCGACATCCGCCAGGTGGAGCAGTGGTTCCGGATGGGCAAGGCGCGCAATCTGGAGGAATTCGAATCGGCCATGGCGATGCAGGCGCTCCCGTCGTTCAACGTGGCGTACGCGGATCGCGCGGGAAACATCCAGTACCGCTACAACGCGCGTATACCGAAGCGAACGCCGGGCTACGATTACCAACAGTACCTGCCCGGGAATACGTCCGAGACGCTCTGGGAGGACTACCTGCCCTTCGAACAATTGCCGGTGGTGTTGAATCCGGCGGCGGGCTTCGTGGCGAATGCAAACGGGACGCCGTTCCGCGCAACCCTCGATCCGGACAACCCGGACCCCGCGAGCGTCCCGGAGACGGCGGGCATCGAGGGCGTGGATGAGATTACCCACCGCCAGATCCGGCTGCTGGAACTGCTGGGCGGCGACGATTCAATCACGGAAGAGGAGTTTTTCGCGTACAAGTTCGACCAGGCCTACCCGCGGGATTCCCGGGTGAGCGCCATCCTCGGCCAGGTGTTTGCCGAACCCGAGCCCTCGGATCCGCTCCTTAAGGAGGCGGTGGCCGTGCTGAAGCGCTGGGACTACAACACGAACGCCGAAAACACCAGCGCGGCGATCGCCTGTCTCTTTCTGCGGGACACGGCGGGCCTCCAGGCGCCGGAACGAAGCGGTGCGGAGTTGCTGGAAATCCTCGGCGAAAAGGCCGCGATGCTGCACGGGGCTTTCGGTCGGCTCGACCCGGCGTGGTCGGAGGTGAACCGCCTCGTGCGCGGGGAGGTCAACCTGGGGCTTGGCGGCGGTCCCGACGTGCTCAACGCGGTGGAGGGCCGCTGGAATGGCCGGCGCCTGGAAGGCCGAGCGGGCGATTGCTACCTGCTGATGGTCACGTGGGACCCGGATGGCCAGGTGCGATCGCGCAGCCTGCACCAGTTCGGCACGGCCAGCACGCGCCCGGACTCGCCGCACTACGCGGACCAGGCGCCGCTCTTCGCCGCGCGCGAGACCAAGCCGGTGTGGCTGGACGAAGCGGAGCTGCGGCGGAACCTGTCGCGCGAGTACGCGCCCGGCTACGAGCCGCGTCAGATTGAAGGGAGCGCGCCGCGGATGGAGGATTTTGAGTAGTGACCGGTTCAAGTCCACGAACGCGGTCATCCCGATGGGGATTTGTGAGGCGCGCAGTTGCTATACTGGGATTGCAGGTTGCGAATCGGAGCGAATACGATGGGCTATAGCGGACATGTGGAATCCGGCAAGGTGGTTTTTGACGAGCCAACCGAGCTTGCCGACGGAACCCGCGTGCGGATCGAGATCGTTGCGGGCTCCACGAGCGAGGCGTTCGGGGATGCCTGCCCGTCACTCGCGGATCAGTTGAGCGCATTCATCGGTCGGGCCGAGAATCTACCCGAGGATTGGGCCGAAAACCACGATGCCTACCTCAGGAACGAGCATTCCTCGTGAATCCTGTCTTCGTGGACACGTCGTTCTATCAGGCCATTCTAAACCCGCGCGACCACTGGCACGCGCTCGCGCTTGAGCGGTCCAGACAATACAAGGGACCCACGATTACGTCGGAATACGTTCTCTGTGAACTCGGCGCCCTCATGTCAGCGCCCCCACTCCGCCGCCTGTTCGCCGAGTTCGTTCAAGCGCTCCATTCATCAGAGCACGTCGAGATCGTTCCGGCTTCCTCGCGGGAATTCAGCGCCGGATTTGCCCTGTTTTCGTCGCGCCTGGACAAGCACTGGTCCCTGACGGACTGCATCTCGTTCGCCATCATGGAGGAACGAAAGATACACGCGGCACTGACATTTGACCGCCATTTCGAGCAGGCCGGATTTCGCCTCGCCTGACCCATCAGCCGATTGCCGAACGATCATCTCACGCGGTACCCGCCGGTGTAATGCTGCATGGCTTCCGGAATGTGGCGCTGGATGTCCGCGATGCGGGTTTCGCCGGAGGGGTGGGTCGACAGGAATTCCGGCGCCTTCTTGCCCGCCCCGCTGAAGCGCTCCCAGAACTCCACCGCCTTGCGCGGGTCGTAGCCGGCTTTGGCCATCAGCGTAAGCCCGATGCGATCCGCCTCGGATTCGCGGGCGCGGTTGAACGGCAGGGCGACGCCCAGGTTCGTCGTGAGCCCGAAGGCCTGGCCCGCGAGCTCCCGCGTTCGCGCGGGCTGGGTCGCCATGGCTTCCGACAACGTGGCCGCGCCCAGTTCCAGCAGCAACATCTGGCTCACCCGCTCATTCGAGTGGCGCGCGATGGCGTGGGCAATTTCGTGGCCCATTACCGTCGCGATGCCGTCCTCGTCCTTCGTGTACTCGAAAATCCCGCTGTAAAAAACGATCTTCCCCCCCGGGAGGCAGGTCGCGTTCGCGATCTCGTCGTTGTCGATGACGCTGAACTCCCACTGGTACACGTCGGTGGGCAAGTTATTGGCCCGGAGGAAATCCATCGTCGCCGCGGCCAGCCGCTCGCCAACACGGCGCACCGGCTCCACATCGCCGGGCTTCGTGCTGAGGGGGTATTCCTTCAACTGCTCCTGGTAGGCCTGCTGGCCCAGCTGCACCATCTGCGATTCCGGCAGGAAATTGATCTGCGTGCGGTTCGTCAGCGGGACGGTGGCGCAGGAGGCGAGACCAAGACCAGACGCCGCCAGGCATAACCCGATCGCGAGACGCCGAAGTGAATTCATGTGAAACATGCCTTAAGACTCCATATCGGTGTGGCCGGCGCCCCGGAGCGGGCCGATCCGCAATTCATCACCGTGACGCCGCCTGGTTGCGCGGCAACAGTCCGCCCGGGCGGACACGATACTGGACGTTATATTGCGCGCCCTTATTCTACCGGGTTTCACCCGAGTTGTCATGCCGGGCCGCCGAACGCCCAAACGCGCTCCCGCCAATCAGCGTGGATCGCGCGGTTTGTCCGCTTCAGTCGAACACGATGGTGCGCTCGCGGTAGACCATGATCCGGGAATCGAGGTGGGCCTTTACGGCGGCGGCGAGGACCTGCTTCTCGATGTCCCGGCCCATGGTGACGAGGTCGGCGACGCTGTGGCTGTGGTTCACGGGGATGCTGGCCTGTTCGATGATGGGGCCCATGTCGAGGTCGGCGGTGACGTAGTGGCTCGTGGCGCCGATGAGCTTCACGCCGCGCGCGTAGGCCTGGTGGTAGGGGCGCGCGCCCTGGAAGGCCGGTAGGAAGCCGTGGTGCACGTTGATGATGCGGTTCTTGAACGGGTCCACCAGGGCCGGCGTCAGGACTTGCATGTAGCGCGCGAGCACCACCAGGTCGATACCGCGATCGCGGAAGATGTCCAGGATATTCGCTTCAGCTTCGGCCTTGCGGTCCTTTTCGACGGGGACGTGGGCAAAGGGGACGCCGAAATGTTCCGCGGCGCCCTGTAGATCGGGATGGTTGCTGATGACGATTTCGATATCCCCGGCGAGCTCACTGTACTGGTTGCGCAGGAGGAGGTCGTAGAGGCAATGATCGTAGCGGGAAACGAGGATGGCGACCTTTGCGCGCTCGGTTGCATAGCGGACGGCGCAGGTCATGTCGAAGGGTTTCGCGAGGTCGTTCAG
This sequence comes from Candidatus Hydrogenedentota bacterium, assembly GCA_019637335.1. NCBI lineage: Bacteria > Pseudomonadati > Candidatus Hydrogenedentota > Candidatus Hydrogenedentota bacterium. The sequence goes on from JAHBVV010000038.1 coordinate 50,011, forward strand.
GCGCGCGCGGAGATCCGATGGCGAGAGGGAGAGGTCCGCCGTATCGAAGTGGACCCGCATGAAAAAGCGGTTATCGATCTCCTCCCGGTGTTGCTGCGCGTCGATAATGTTGCCGCCGTTTTCGTAGATGAACCGGGAGACTTCATACACGATGCCCTTGGTGTCGGGGCAATGCAGCAGCAGGGTGGCGGTGACGTCCATGGGTACGGCTCCGAGTTCAGGCGCGAGTCTATACGAAAATCTCGAAAAAATCCGCTGTTTTGCAAACCAATTACCGGCGGCGCGGCGGACGGAACTACCGGTAGAAAAGTCATTGACAGATCGCCGCCCCTCCTCTATTCTAAAGCATCTTGCGCAGCGGATTGGGCCGCGGCGCGGGCAGTGGTCGGCTTTTCGATATCATATCGCAATGGAGAGGCATCTTTATATGAAGCGCAAGGGATTCACATTGATTGAACTGCTGGTGGTCATCGCCATCATTGGCATCCTGGCGGCCATCCTGCTTCCGGCGCTCGCGCGGGCGCGCGAGGCGGCGCGGAGGGCGACCTGCCAGAACAACCTGAAGCAGATGGGGCTCATGTGCAAAATGTACGCAAATGAGTCCCGGGGCGAAACCTTTCCTCCGAAATCGGTGGACTTCGGGAACTTCTTCTTCTCGATGGAAGCGATGTACCCGGAGTACCTGACCGATCTGAGCGTCATCTTCTGCCCTTCGGACACCGAGAGCAATACGGACCGCTTCATCGGTCAAGGCGGGGAGTGGCGCGACCCGGCGGGCAACCTGGCGACGGAATTGATGGACGGGGATTGGTCAACGGGCATCTACACGCCCGGTATTCCCGGGGTGCAGCCCGCCTCGAACAGCACGTCGGACCGCTCCTATATCTACCTGGGCTACGCGATCAAGGACAACGCGGTCATCTCGCCGTTTACCGATGGGGGCGCGCGCGGCATCTTCGCATTCTTCACCACGGTAAACATCACCCCGTACATCACGGCGTATCTTTCGGCGAATGTGGCGGGCTTGCAGGCGGTGAAGGATTCGCTCGAGCGGAACCACACGTTCCAGCACGTGGGCAACAGCAAGTATGCGCCGGGCGAAATAGTGAACCTGTACCGCTTCCGCGAGGGCATCGAACGGTTCTTCATTACCGATATCAACAACCCGGGCGCCTCGGCAAAGGCGCAGTCGGAGCTGGCCACGATCTGGGACGTCGTGGGCGAGTCGGTCTCGATCTACAACCACGTGCCCGGCGGCGCCAATGTGCTGTTTATGGACGGACACGTAGAATTTCAGTTGTACCGGGCGAACGGCGCGACGATCGCGAGCCCGATTGGCGCGGGCGGCGAGAATGACCAGTTCCCGACGAGCACGGCCTGGGCCAAGCTGACGACCGCGGGCCAGTAAGAGCCGCAATTGATCCTCAAGGTAACCACGCCCCCCGGCGAAATTGGCGGGGGGCGTTTCTTTTTGCCCGCGAATACGGCGAAATGCCGATTCTGACGTGGGCCGCGCAGTACGGGTTTCCATCTTCCGCGCCGGGCGTGGAATAATACCGCCCTCTCGGCAATTCCCCCACCTTGAAAGGGCGATCATGTCACGGCTGCTTCAGAATCAGGTTGCAATCATTACGGGCGCGGGCCGGGGCATTGGCGCGGCGGCCGCGCGGCTCCTGGCGGAACAGGGCGCCGCCGTGATCGCCAGCGATCGGGACGCGGGCCCGCTGGCGGAAACCGTGGCCGCTATCGAGGCGGCGGGCGGCGCGGCGCGTGCCGTCGCGGGCGACATCACGGATCCCGCCTTTCCCGAGGCGCTGATCGGGGCGGCGCTGGAGGCGTTCGGCGGGCTGCACATTCTGGTGAACAACGCCGGATACACCTGGGACGGCATGCTGCACAAAATGTCGGACAAGCAGTGGGAGGCCATGCTCGCGGTGCACAACACGGCGCCGTTTCGCCTCGTGCGCGCCGCCGCCCCGTTCATGCGGGACGCCGCAAAACAGGAACAAGCCGCCGGGGAACGCCCTGCCCCCCGCTGTATCATCAATGTCTCATCCACCTCCGGGCTGCACGGCAACGTGGGGCAACTCAACTACGCCACGGCGAAGATGGGCCTGGTGGGGTTCACCAAGACGGTCGCGAAGGAATGGGGGCCGTTCAACATCCGGTGCAACGCGGTGGCGTTTGGCTATATCGAGACCCGGCTCACGCAGGCGAAGGAGTCGGGCGACTCCATTACGGTCGATGGCGAGGCAATCCAACTCGGCGTGCCGGGGCACATGCACGATCTGGTCAAGATGCTGATTCCGATGGGGCGCACGGGGACGGTGGAGGAGGCGGCGGGCGGGATTCTCCTGCTGGCGTCACCGTGGGCCGGGTATATCAATGGACACACGCTGGAAGTAACGGGCGGCATGGGCATATAGAGGCGCATGGGACGGCAGGCGCGGGATTTCCTGGGAATTTTTCCGCGCGCAAAATCACCGCCCGGCGGCGAGGCGCAGGGTCACCCCGGTATCGGCGCCGCCGGCCAATTCCACGCGCAGCGGGCCGCTCGCCTCGTCATGGCGCACGAGAATCGCAATGGTCGACGGGCCCTGCGGGAGTTCGAGCGCGCCCAGGGCGTCGGAAGAAACCAGCGCGCCATTGAGATAAACTTCGAGGCCCTCGGCGGACGGCAGGGTCAAACTGAGGGATCCGGCGCGGGTGGCCTCCAGGTGAAACCGAGCGGCGCTGTAGCCCTCGTTGTGCCAGTAGCGGTGGTTCAGGACGGGCATCTCCGATTCGGGCAGGTCGCCGGCGACCGTGCTGTAGGCGGGCATCCAGGTCAGGTCCTGGTGGTCCTTCGCGACGATCTCCGGGCCATCCTGATACAGGCGCTCGAGGCCCTCGGGCGTCAATTGGAGCACGTCCCACGCGCGGACGACCCGCCCGGCGCCGAGCGACCACTCGGGGACCCGGCCGAGCGCGGACATGAAGCTGACGAGGTCCGCGATCTCGCTTTCGAGGAGGCCATCGACAAGCCCGCCCGGCATCAGGGACTGACCCTCGGAAATGGAATCAATGTTGTCGCGGTAGATGGTGCGTTCGCCGGATACGTCGCGCAGCACGAGGGTGGTGTCGTTTTCGCTTACCTTCACGCCGCTGAACGTCTCGAAGTCGGCGGTCTCGACCACAATGGAGTGGTACCCCTCCTTGACGGCCTTGCCGGGAAACAGCAGCGACTCCACGAGGTAATCGGCCTGGGCGCTGCCGCCGATGCTGGAGAGGTCGGGGCCGAGGAGGCCGCCCGCGCCGCCGATCGCGTGGCATTGGGCGCAGGCCAGGTTGCGGTAGAGCGTTTCGCCCCGCGCGGGATCGCCGCTCTGCCGGGTGAGCTCCACCAGGCGCGCGACAGCGGCGGCGTCCCACGCTTCGGTCAGCGCGTCCAAATCACCGGCGGTGCGCACCGCCGCAATGAGTTCCTGCACCTGGCGCTGGGCGTCGGTGAGTTTTGCGGCATCCGGCGAGGCTTCATCGCCGCGCCAGGCGCTTTCGGATCCCGCGCGCCCGGAACCGCGAATGACGCGTTCGGCCTGCTTGGCGGTGTCTACGGTGAGGGTCTTGCCTTCGAGCGCGGCGGCCAGCGCGGGCACGGCCGGCTGCTGCTTCAACACCGCGTCGATGAGCGTATTCACTTCGTCGAGATCGGTGCTGGAGACAAGAATGGCCGCCAGGGGCGCGGCGGCATCCGCGGGCGCCAGGGCGACCAGCGCACGGAGCGCCTCCACGCGTGTGGCCCGGTTCGGGTGCGTTTCCGCGAGGGCGCGCAGGCGCGCCTGGCTCGCTTCCCCGCCGAGCCCACGCAGGGCGTTGATGGCCGCACTTCGTAGCGCCGGGGCGGTGTCCCCATTGCCCAGCAGGCCGTCCAGCACGGGGCGGGCCTCCTCCACGCCCCAGGCGCCGGCCGCTTCGATGGCGCGCAGCTGAATATCACCGGTGGCCGACTGGGCAAGCGCCGCGACGCGATCGAGGCCGCTGGCGGGCTTCAGGCCCCGCGCGCGGCTTCCCTCGACGAGGGCCTGCCAGTGCGGCAGCGCGCCCGCATCGCCCTTTTCGAGGCGCGCGCACAGTTGCAGGGCCAGCGTGGCCGCCTGGGCGGCATCGCCGTGGGCGGCAACGAGGGCAACCGCCTGACCGGCCTGCTTTTCATCGAACTGGCCGCGCGCGAGCGCGTGGAGCAGCGGCGGAACGACTTCCGGACTCGCCACGGCGTCGAGCGCAAAGAGCAGGCGATCGGCGTTTTGCGTGAAGGCCGGATTCTCGCGGGCGACCTCGGGCAGCCAGTGGGCTTTCAACTCGCGCAAGGTCACCAGGAGCGCGTAGTCGAGGTAGCGGTCGCGCTCCAGGTCCCAGATGCCCAGGGCGGACAGCGCGGCGGCGCCGTCCGGGATGGATCCCAGCAGACGAACGGCCTCCAGGCGCACGCGCGGGTGCGGGTCCTGTGCGAGGGCCAGCGCGCGGTCCCGCCAGGCGTCGGCGGGCTGAAGCCGGGAAAACCAATGCGCCATGACGCGCACGGCGGCGGCGCGTATGCGGCCATCCTCCGCGGTGAGGGCGGCCTCCAGAACATCGGGGCGGACGGTGTTGAGCGTCTGCCAGGTCCACAAGGCCTCGAGGAGGCGCGTTTCGCGATCGGCGTCGCCGACGGCGGCCAACCACGCGTCGACGCGCGGCGCCACGGCGTCAAGGGGATACTGCTTGAGTTGCTGGCGCGCGTTCAGCCTGGTCCACTCTTCTTCCTTCAGCAGCAGGCTCAGGAGCCCGTCGATGGACGCGCCAACGATCTGCGGGCGCGGCACGAGGGGGCGTCCCTTGGCGGTCACGCGCCAGATGCGGCCGTGCTCGTGGTCGCGGCGGGGGTCGCGAAAGGCGACTTCGCCGTGCTGAATGATGGGGTTGTACCAGTCGGCGATATAGATTGCGCCGTCGGGGCCCATTTTCACATCCACCGGGCGGAAGGAGACATGCTGCGTCTTGATCAACTCGGGCTTTTCCTCGGCGGCGTAGGTCGAGCCGCTCTCGCTCACGACGAAGCGGCAGACGCGGTGGGCGCGGAAGTCATTGGTGATGTAGTTGCCGCGCAAGTCCTCGGGGAGGTGCTCACCGCTGAGGATTTCGAGGCCGCAGTGCTTGGGGCTGCCGGGGTTCATCCCGCTGAGGAAAGGCGTGATCCCGGAGATGAGAAAGGCGCTGCCGGGGAAAACGTGGTTGACGCCTTCGTGGTAGGCGCCGTCCGTGGCGAAGGACTGGCCCCAGCGGTCCTGGTGGTGGCCCCAGGGATTGACGAAGCCGCGCGCGAATACATTCAGCTCCAGGGTCTGGGGGTTCCATTGCCAGATCCCGCCGCCACCGAGGCGCTTGACGCCATAGGGCGTCTCAACGTGGCTGTGGATGTAGATCGACTGATTGATGTAGAGGAAGCCATCGACCCCCCAGCGCATGCTGTGGATGGTCTGGTGCGTGTCTTCCGTGCCGAAGCCGGAGAGGACCTGGCGGCGCTGATCGGCCCGGCCATCGCCGTCGGTGTCGGCGAGGTGCAGGACCTCCGTGCTGTTGCAAACATAGACCCCGCCATCGCCGGGCAGAATGCCGGTCGGGATGAAGAGGCCCTCCGCGAAGACGGTCGAGGTGTCCGCGACGCCGTCGCCATCCACATCTTCGAGGACGGTGATGGTGTCGGCCGGTTTCTCGCCCGGCGCGATGTGCGGATAGATGGAGCTGCCGGCGACCCAAAGGCGTCCCTGGGCGTCCCAGCTGATGGCGATCGGGTTGGCGACCATCGGCTCGGCGGCGAAGAGGTTCACTTCGAAGCCGTCGGCCACTTCGAATTGCGCGAGCTCTTCCTGGACGTTGGGCGCGGGAATGTCGTAGAGCGCGTCCTGGTTCTGCGCGCCGGCGGGCATGGCGGCGGCGGCGAGCGCGGCAATGGCGAATCGGCTAAGCGTGCGAAATGGCATGGCGGCGCATGCTCCTGACTTGGTGATTTTGGCGGGGACAGGCATGGTTCCTGGACTCGGACTTTCGTTATTCGGGACGATCCGCCCCGGGTGGATTTGCGGTAGCATACGCGTGATCGGTTCGGCTCACGGGGTCTCCACAATGCGCACCATGGTGTACTGCGCGGTCGGGAGCTGGCTGAGCTCGGCGATCTTCTTCTCCTCGGCTTCGATGAGCGGGTCGTACTGCGGAATTTCCGCGGCGTACTGGCCCTGCTCGTGCTTGCGGAACCCGAAGATGTAGGTCTCGTTCTGCGGGCGCCAACGGTTAAAGAAGAGCCGGTTCTTTTCCTTCACGACCGCGCGGAGTTCCTCGAAGCGGGCGACCTCCGGCAGACCGGCGAGCGGCACGCCGCGCTCCCACTGCTCCCGGGTGGCTTCGGCGACGATCTTCTCCCCCATCGCGAGACGGTAGCTCCCCACCTCCTGCGGGAAATAGCGGAGGACATGAAGGGATTCGGTGGCGGCAACCTCGGGTGCAATATCCGCCGGCAGCGGCGCGGTGAAAAAGACCTTCGGGTTCAACGTGAAGCCGGGCAGGCCTTCGGCCATGAAACGCGGCGCGTGATTTCCCAGGCCTTCGAGCACGGCCTGGGCGAAGATCCAGTAGCCGTACGGCGTGAGGTGCATGCCGTTGAACGTAATCGGGGCCACCGGGCGGACACCCGCAATGGCGGCGTCGAGATCGATATACCACCCCCCGCGATCGCCCGCGATCTCGGCGGCGGCGGCGGCGTAGCGCGCGATGTTGCGGTTCTGTTCGGCGGGATCCGGCAGCGGCGCGCCGAGCGCCTCGAGCTTCGCCGGCCCGAGGAAGACCAGCCGCGCCTCTGTATCCGCGATGGCGTCGAGGAGGCGGTTGTAGCCCGCCACGAAATCCGCCAGCCCGGCATCGCCCGCGAAGGACTCGTTCCGGCCGAATTCGAGCACGATGACGCCGGGTTTGGCGTCGCGCACCTGCTTCACGAGGCGCTCGAATCCCTCTTTCGCGGTGTCGAAGCCGGCGCGGGAATCGCCCCAGACCGTGTCGCCGCTCCAGGCCAGGTTGCGGAAGGTCAGGTTTTTGTCCGCAAAACGCGCGGTCAGCAGGGTTTCGAGGTAGCCGTCGTCCTGCTCCCTTTCGAGGAGCGTGGCGCCCAGGAACACCACGCGATCCCCGGCGCGGAATTCGAAGGGCGCGACGCCCGCCTGGGCATCGAATGGCCCGTATACCAGCCCCAGAAAAACCAGCCAGGCGGCTGCGGGGAAATGTCGGCTTGAAAACATGGTAATTGCGTCCCTACTGAGGTGAATTGCGTGAAATGGGCACGGCGCGACCGCGGTCCGTAGGAGGAGAAATGGCCGCGGCGGGGCTGCTCAACCCGAAAGAGGTTATAGTGTGCGGGCCGCCCGGGATGCAAGTTTTCAAGCCCTTCGGCGCCTGGGGGTGCAAAAACTGATGTGGCATCGCCGCAACCAAAGAATCGCGAACCGCAAATGGACACGAATGGACATAGTGCAGTCTCTGGCCGCAACCGAATAAACTTGAACCGCCAATGAACACGAATGAACGCGAATTGCGTGGTGGTTCAAGGCGCGGCGATGATGAATGTAGTGGGCTCGGGATTCCCGCTCTTCCGGCCCGAAGGGCCAATGCAGCTTCGAGCCCTGGGCAACGCCCCATAAGCGTTAACTTAAAAAGCTCCTTGCCCCAAGAGCGGTTTCAGCGCTT